>CBFCXR010000046.1:0-14077 GCA_965602045.1 uncultured Bacteroidales bacterium
TATTAAAGAAACTTTTAATTTATAAAAGACATTATGTTTTAGTTACAATACTGTTATTAATTTCGGCTTTTCTAATTAACAGGTATTCAATAACCAAATACAAAAATTATACAACCATATATATTGGTGAAAATGATGAGAATTCATTTATGGGCTCTCCTAATGACATTATGAAAGGATTTTCAATGTTTTCAGGGCAAAGCAATATAGAAAATGAAATAGAAATTCTTCAATCTTTTTCTCTGGTTAAAGAAGTAATTAATGATCGGAATCTGAAAACATCTTATTATACTTTTCAAAACTCTTCTTTATCAAATCTTTTGTTCAATACCCCATTATGCAGAAAGAAAGAACTATATAACGATTCACCTATAAGAGTTATTATAGATCCTTCACAACCACAAGCTATTAATATGAACTTCAGGATTGTATTTTTAAATGAAAATGAATTTATTCTTAAAACACCAGGCAGCGATGTCCAATTATATAATTTTATTGATGATGAGGTGGTTGCATATCTAACTGATATAAGACCTTATGAACGAAAGTTCAAGTTTGGCGATGAAATAAAAACTGACTATTTCAACTTTAGAATTATTAAAACAAATAATTTTGACCCGAATTTTACAAAGAATAATAATATATATTTCTTCTTCCATAATATTAATGTACTAACATTGCAAAGTCAGAAGAGTTTAAATGCTGAATCAACTTCACAAACATCTTCACTTATCAGAATTACTTTTAAAGATAATAATTCACAGATGGTCACTGACTTTCTGAATAGTCTAACCTCATTATATTTAGAAAGAAATATGGAAAAAAAGAACAGGATAGCTTTAAGCACAGTTGACTTTATTGATTCACAAATTTCTAATATAGCTGATTCCTTAAGCATTGCTGAATCTAAATTAAGAAGCTTCAAGTCATCTCATAATGCTATGGATCTAAGCTTCCAGGGACAGCAAATATTTGAAAAACTTAACGAACTTGAAACTGAAAAGGCAAACTTAAATGTACAGAATAGGTATTATACATATCTACAGCAATATTTAAAGGGCAATAAAAGTGTATCTGATGTTTTGGCGCCTTCCTCAATGAGAGTTGTTGATCCAATTCTTACATCTCTGATAACACAGCTTATTACTTTAAATTCTAAAAGAGTTAGCCTTGTACAAAATAATACAAATCCTGAAAATTTATATTTAGCAGATATAAACATTCAAATTGAAAATATATTAAATACTATAAAAGAAAATGTTAATAATTCAATAAATACACTAGGTTCTTCTATAAACGAAATTAATTACAGGATTTCAAGTCTGTCCAGTCAGATTTCCCAAATGCCTAAGACCGAGTTACAACTGAAAGGCATTGAAAGAAAATTTAAGCTAAATGATGCTATATATACATTTTTACTTCAGAGGCGTTCTGAGGCACAAATTGCAAGAGCCTCAAGTATGCCGGATTATGAAATAATTGATCCCGCACGAATATCTATTACAGGTGTTGTATCTCCAAAAAGAAGCTTAAATTACATTATTGCTTTGTTTTTAGGGCTTATTTTACCTACTTCAGTTATTATGATGCGCGATTTCCTTAATAATAAAATTACAGAACCGGAAGAAGTTGAAGCTTTAACCAAATTCCCGATTCTGGGAAAAGTATTTCATAATATCAGAAAAACTACTTTAATTGTAAATGATTATCCAAATTCATCAGTTACTGAATCATTCCGGGCAATAAGAACTAATTTTGAGTTTTTCTCAGATGGGGGGAGAAAACAAGTATTACTTGTGACATCTGCTACCAGTGGTGAAGGGAAAACTTTCTGTTCTATAAACCTTGCACTGGTTTTTGCATTAAATGGACACAAAACAGTTTTACTGGAATTTGATCTTAGAAGACCTAAAATACATGCTGAATTTGGATCAAGTAATATGATCGGTATAAATTCTTATCTGATAGAAAAAGCTATTATTGAAGATATTATAATGCCAACTCAAATTGAAAATTTAGATCTGATATCTGCAGGACCTGCTGCACCTAATCCCGCTGAATTAATTAGTTCGGAAAGAACCGGGGAATTTATTGATAAATTAAAGGAAATGTACGATTATATTATTATAGATTCAGCACCTGCAGGAATTATCACGGAAACATATTTGCTAATGAAATATTCAGATATTAATATATATGTTGCCAGATTAAATAAGACTGTAAGAGAAGCATTTGTTAATACTTCAAAGGCTTTTGAAAATAATAAGTTTACTAATATTTCCGTTCTGATAAATGACGTCAATATTAAAAGAGAAGCATATAAATATGGTTATGATAATAAATATTACACTGATGATAAAAAAAGAGGTATACTAGCACGCTTATTTAATAACAAGAAAAAAGCCTCCTGATAGTATTTTTAAAATAACCATGCTACCTGGGCAAATGTCTTAATCATTTCAGGATTTTCTTCAACTGCTGAACCAACTACAATTATATCAGCACCTGCCTCGAAGATATCTTTTATATCATCACGGGACTTAATTCCTCCGCCTACTATTAGCGGTATTGATATATTCCTTTTCACCTCGGTTATTATATTTCTCTTTATTATTTTGTTTGAGCCACTTCCAGCTTCCAGATAAATGAGTTTGTTACCCATTAATTCCCCTGCAATGGCTGTAGCAAGAATAATATCGGTTTTATTTTCCGGAATGGGCCTTGTATTACTTATATATTCTACTGATGAAGCACTCTGTGTACCAATAAGTATATATCCTGTAGGAATTATTTCCAAACCACTTTTCTTAAGATAATAAGCAGCATGGACCTGATTGCCTATAAGATAATCAGGATTACGCCCCGATATCAGGGAAAGAAGCAATATCCCGTCAGCTTTATTTGAAAGTTGCATCAGGTTTCCTGGAAATAAAATTACAGGTACCTTAGAATTTTTAGTTATAACCTCTAAATAATCATCCATAAACTCGGACACCAGGCTGCCACCAACCAGGATAAAATCTACCTTCGCCTGATTTGCAATCTTAATTGTCTCAAATAAAGCTTCATCACTCTGCTTTCCAGGATCAATTAGAACTGCAAGTTTTTTACCTTTACCTAAAACCAGGGATTTATAAAACATACCCTTTAACTGATTGTCCATACTATTATATAATTTTCAATTGTAAAATAAGAAAGCTTAAATCTTTCATTAATAAATTTATTATTAACCCTTGCATAAAGTAGTCCTTTATTTTTCGGAGTAAAAGGTTCTATCGTTAAATTTTTCTTAAAACTTATGTCCTGCTTATCACAAATCTTATAAAGAGCTTCTTTCGCGCACCAATGAATATACAAATGAAATTTGTGTTCATGTTTGTTTTCAGAAATTACTTCATTATCATTAATAAACCTGGAGGCTATGTTACTGATTCTATGAGACATATATTCCATATCAATTCCAACTTTCTTTTTTCGACTAAGTAATACAGATGTTAGATCTTTGGAATGCGAAATACTTATATTGTATGAATTGTCTTCTATAAAAGGCTTACGACTTCCGTTATATATTATTGAAAGATTTTTGTCTGTAATTTCATTTAATAATACCCGTACACTCAACCATTCAATTTTTCTAAGAGGATTTTGAAAGCTATTTAAAACTTCTAAATCTTCAGGTAATAATTCCAATTTTGAATACAGAACATCATAATCCTCAGTAATTTCCCATATTCCGAGAAGGCAATCATTATCAATATTTTTTTTAATAAGAAGCCCCATAAAATTAGCAATAATACATAAATAATAACTTTATTAATTCCATTTAAAAGTTTCTATTAAATGTTCAATATCCTTCTTAAAAAAACTAATAACCGGATCAAGTGAATCTTTATTAGGCTTTACGTAAAAATAAAGTGCGCCGCTAAAGAAATTCTCGATACTGTCGGTAATAAAGAAATTTACAGATGAGGCAGTATTGCCTTCAATATTATATAATAATCCGAAAACTTTCCTTTCAGGGAATATAATCTGGTTTTCAATGATATCATCGGCCTTTATTAAATGTTTATATGCCAAAGTTCTGATATCCTCAATATGTCTGGCTAAATTATTGTTAAGAGTTTTATAGGTTATGTGGATTTTACCTTTGTTTTTGGGAAATTCTATATCTATCCAGCAAGGTTCTGAATTATATCGATTATATTCAACTATTACTCCATAAACAGGATATTCAAAGGTATACGGACAATCACTCTTATACTCCTGATATTTCTTTTCAGGAAAGTCAATCCTGAAATATCCTTTCGGTCTTGGTGTATATTCATTCTTACATGCTGATAATAATAAAATTAAGATTAAAATCAGTAGTCTGGTTAATATATATTGCAGACAATTATATATATATACTTCCTTTTGCATGCTGGTTTATGAAACATTGACCGCAACATGAATTCTTTTAATCCTGCGATTATCTACGGATATGATTTTAAAAATAAAGTTTTTATAAGAAATTTTATCGCTTTTCTTTGGAATTTCACCCCGTAACTCTAAAAATAATCCTGCTAAAGTATCTGCATCACCCTTAATATCGTCAAAGATACTTTCATCTATATTTAGTATTTTATAAAAATCATTTAAAAGCATTTTTCCATCAACTATGTAATTATTCTTATCAATTCTGGTATAATTAGTTTCTTCGTCATCTGACTCGTCAGTAATCTCTCCGACAATCTCTTCAAGAATATCTTCAAGGGTTATTATACCTGAAGAACCCCCGTATTCATCTATAACTATCGCCATATGTATCTTAGTTTTCTGAAACTCCTTTAATAAATTATTGATTTTTTTACTTTCAGGGATAAAATAAGGTGGCCTGATTAAAGTCTGCCATTTAAAAGAATTAGATTTATGAATATGAGCGAGAAGATCTTTAATGTATAAAATACCTTTAATATTATCAAATGTCTTATCAAAGACAGGTATTCGGGAATAACCGGAATCAACAATAACTGAAACTAATTTCTTAAATTTTTTTGTAATTTCAATACAAATTACATCTACCCTTGATTTCATAATTTCTTTAACCTCAATATTCCCAAATTTCACTATACCTTTTAGAATTCTTTTATCTTCGGTAATATTATCCTCCGTTATAGCCAAAGCATCGGATAATTCTTCAATGGAAATATTTTTTCTTTTTTGTGCAAATTTTTTATTTACTATTGATGTTGAATAAATTAGAAATGAATTAACCGGCCGAAATATCTTTTCAGATATTTCCAGGGGTTTCACCATAAGTTTTGAAAATTTAACAGCGTATCTGCCTGCATATACCTTCGGCAATATTTCGCCGAAAAATAATAATAAGAAGGTTATTACTACTATCTGTATAAAAATTCCAAATGTTGGGTATTCTGTAAAATCGAATAGTGATGTAGTTACAAATGCAGATATTATAACAATGCCAACATTTATAAAGTTGTTAGCCACAAGTATTGTTGCAAGTAATCTTTCAGGAATTCCCAACAATTTTATAACTTCCTGATCCCGTTTTGCTTTTGATTTTTTTAATTTATTAATATCCGCTGGAGATAAAGAAAAATAAGCCACCTCTGAACCGGAGACCAAAGCCGATGATACCAGTAATAATAATATTACTAAAAGAGCAATAAAATCTTCTAAAGAAATCGGTTTAATAGTAATTCCAATGCTAGCAAATATTGCCGAATGATAAGGTTCTGTTTCCAACTTAGACAGGTAATATTAAAAGAAACTCCTTATTAAAATGGAAGATCATCTGCTTCTTCAATTTCTTGACTGATGTCCTTTTTACTTTCTGAAGTATCTGATTCTTCTTGTTCCTGAGGCATTGTAGGTTCATCACTTCTTTTACCTAACAATTGAAGGTTATCACCAACAATTTCAGTAGTGTATCTTTTATTTCCATCTTTATCTTCCCATGACCTGGTTTTAATTCTGCCTTCAATATAAATTTGTGTTCCTTTCTTAATGAATTTCTCAGCCAGCTCGGCCAATCCTCTCCACAAAACAATATTGTGCCATTCAGTAGTTGTCACTTTCTCGCCGGATTTATTCTTGTAAACTTCGCTTGTAGCTAAACGAAAATTGCATACAGGTGTGCCACTTTCCAAATACCGAACTTCCGGATCAATGCCAACGTATCCGACTAAAATTGCTTTGTTTACAGACATATTTTTTTTTTGATTTAGTTAGCAGGTAAAAATACAAAAAATATTTGTAAATCAATTATCATTGATATTTTCAACTATATATATACCAATACTCCAGATACTTAACACCATAAATAATTATTGACTGTAATTAAATAAGATCTTTCATTTATGTTAAAATATATACAGAACCTCACTTTTCATAATAAGAAATTCTGAATGTCCGTAAATACTCATAATTTAATAAAAAATCACTATATTATAAAAAAAATATCTCATGAATATATTTAGTTTTACAGCTCATTTTGACAGTGAAGAAGCCTGCCGAACCCATTTCAAAAAGGAAAGGGATGAAATTGGAGTTGTATGTAAAGAATGTGGCCACACACAGCATTATTGGATTAAAAGTAGGTGGAGTTATGAATGCAAAAATTGCAGAAGCCGAACATCATTGAGAAGTGGTACAATAATGCAAACACGCTTTGCCTTTTTACTAATAATTCTCACAAGTATCAGTATATACTTTGGCAATGCCCAATCACCAGGTTCTTCACTTTTTCCCCAAATTACTGATTGGAAATTAAGTGAACCCAGAATTTGGGGGCCGCATAATTTATATACTCCCATTAATGGCGCAGCCGATATGTTCCTGTCTTATAATTTTGAAGAAATGCAGGCGGCGGACTACTCAACTGACAGTAACTATATAAGCGTAGAAGTATACCGGCATAAAACCCCAATCGATGCTTTTGGAGCCTATAGTCAGGAACGACCTGATCGAGACATTTATTCAGATATTGGAGTACAAGCATACAGTGAGGATACCTATATTCATTTATTGGCCAACAGGTACTACATTAAAATTCGCACTGCCAATTCGGATGATAAAAGTCGGCCTGCCATGGAACGAATAGCAGCACAACAAGTTGAGATGTTAAATAAAGGCACAAGCTTCCCAAAAGAGTTTGCATATTTTCCTAAGGAAGGTAGGGTTCCTTTCACCGAAAGATACATCAATGAAAATATCTTTGGGTACTCCTTCCTTCATTCTTCCTATGAAGTGAGTTATCAGCTCAATGACAAATCGTATGTTCTATTTATCCTACAAGGTAGCAGTGATGAAAATGCCCGGCAAATGCTGCAGGAATATCATAAGGTACTGGAAATTGAACTTATAAATACAAAAGATGGGTATTATTATATTGACGATCGATATACCGGGAAAATACATATTCTAAAAAGCGGAAAATATCTGATTTGCGCTCGTGGCGATATCTCAAAAGAAGCTAGTTTAGAAATGCTAAATAAAATAAAACAGGGACTGGATTAAATTCCCAGCCCTGTGCAATTATTTTCTTCCAGTTTACTAAGCAAAATTCAACTCCTTCAGAGCCTCAATGCGGTTGGCCAGATTAAGCGACCGTTTACATTCCGCAGTACAAGAATCGCAAAGCTGACACTGACTTAATCCCGCATGTGAAGGAATTGTTTTTTCCGTCGCTAAGGCATGTTCCATATTCTGATATTGGTAGGCATACATATAGGTCCGCATTAGCTCGGGAATATCAACTTTATTAGGGCAGGATGGCATACATTGTTTGCAATCCACACAAAACGACTGAGCCAGTTTTACCTGTGCTCTATCCAGAAAATTCTTTTCCTCTTCGGAGTATACAAGGTCAGAAGCAACCGAGAAATTCTCATCCAGCTGCTCATAAGTGGTATAACCAGGGATTGCAGTTGCAATATATTCATGTTGCATCACCCATTTAAGCATCGCTTTTTGGTTCAGATCTCCTAAGGTCTCACGACTGTCTTCATGCTCCTTCCACCACATTTTACCGCCTCCACCACACTGGGTTTTCATGGCAATTATTCCTACCCCTTCATTTGCGGCGTTTTCAATTGATTTAATCGTTCGGGGATCATCGGCATAGGCAATATTGAATTTCACCATTGCCACATCGTAGAATTTTTTAGTGACAATAATATCGAGCATGTCAGCACTGTCGCCATGAAGAGAAACTGCTGCATGCTTAATTTTCCCGGCCTCTTTTAATTCTGTAAGGGCTTCCAGTATATGAGGATTATGTAATTCCTCGATATCCCTAATCGCGTGATAAAGGAGGATATCAACATAATCGGTGCGCAGACGTGACAAACTTTCTTCAAATCGTTCCAGAAATAAATCCTTAGTCTCTGGCTTACTTGTATCACGCTCTACATCTCTTAAATATATCTTGGTCACCAGAATTACTTTATCACGAACACCCAACCGCTCAATGGTTTCTCCAACCATTTTCTCGTTCATGCCTCTCTGATAATACCAGGCTGTATCGAACAATCGGACTCCCTTTTCGTACGATTTAACTACCAAACCAGGAATTGAAGCATTCATCACTCCCATCGATACCACGGGCACCTTAATACCTGTACGACCTAGTGTGCGGTAAATTATGTCATTTTTTTCAACCTCATCATCGAGATTACCCTCAGCATTGTTTCCGACTGAGGCTTGTACTGCTTTAAGCCCCAAAAAATTTAAGGAGGCCAGAATAGAGGTTTTACCAATAAAATTTCTCCGGTTCATAGCTTTTTATTTCTGTGAGTGATTTTTGGTATTATGTTTTTATGATGACAAATATAAATTTTATCATATAATATTACTTGCATTTTTTAATAATTTATTTAATTTGAAATTATTCTGTTATCTAAGGATATCAATAGGATATATTCAATGTTATTATATGAAAAAATTTGCAAATTATAAGAAAATTAATGTGTTAGTATTTTATTTATCGAGATAAAGTATATATATTTGCAACTCAGAATTGCAAACTAACGTAAATTATTGATAATTAAAGATTTTAAAAAAATGACGAAAGCAGATATTGTAAATGAAATTTCTAAAAGCACTGGAATAGAAAAAGTTACTGTTCAAAAAACAGTGGAAGCCCTAATGGAAGCGGTTAAAGATTCTCTGATAAGTAATAAGAATGTTTACTTAAGAGGATTTGGTAGTTTTATAGTTAAGAAAAGAGCTAAAAAAACTGCAAGGAATATTTCAAAGAATACTACTATTATTATTCCTGAACATTTTATTCCTGCTTTTAAGCCAGCTAAATCTTTTGTTAACAAAGTAAAATCAAACGTAAAATAATTCTCAACAATACATAAAGAGATGCCGAGCGGAAAGAAGCGTAAGAGACATAAAATGGCAACACATAAACGTAAAAAGCGTTTAAGAAAAGACAGGCATAAAAAAAAGAAATAATTTTTTTTTATAACAAATAATTTAGCTTTCTGATGCAAACCTAAAGTTATATTTATGGTCTTTAGGTTTATTCTATTTTTTTGTACTCTTTTGCCATAAAATTTTAATTAGATGGAGTAGTGAATAAGGAGCTTATCATTGATGTTACTACCTTAGATATTAATATTGCCCTATTAGAAGATAAAAAGTTAGTAGAATTAAATAAGGAAAAAAGCAATATTCAATTTTCAGTTGGCGATATATATCTTGGCAGAATAAAAAAAATAATGTCTGGATTAAATGCTGCATTTGTTAATGTTGGATATGAAAAAGATGCATTTTTACATTACCACGACTTAGGGCCACAATTCAAATCACTTCACAATTATTTACATTTAGCCATAAAAAGAAAAGGCAAACAGCCTCTTATGGAAAAATATAAGCGTGAATTTGATATAGATAAAAACGGAAAAATATCTAAAGTTCTTTCAGCAGGACAATTGGTTTTAGTTCAAATTTCCAAAGAACCTATTTCTACAAAAGGCCCAAGACTTACATCGGAGATTTCAATTGCAGGAAGAAATCTTGTTTTAATACCATTTAACGATAAAGTTTCAGTTTCTCAAAAAATTTCTTCGTCAGAAGAAAGTAACAGGCTAAAAACCCTTCTGCAAAGCATTAAACCAAATAACTATGGAGTAATAATCAGAACTGTTGCTGAAGGTAAAAAAGTTAAGGACCTTGATAACGAACTCAGAAACCTTGTTAGAAAGTGGGAATCCTCATTTGATAGCCTGAAAGAACTAAAACCTCCACATCTGTTTATAGGGGAATTAAATCGAACATCAGCTATATTGCGAGATATGCTAAATGTTTCATTTAATAACATTTTTGTAAATAATGAGACAATATACCGGGAAATAATAGATTATATTAGTACTATAGCCCCTGAGAAAGAAAGAATTGTTAAACTTTATAAAGGTAGTTCTCCTGTTTTTGAACATTTTGGAATTGAAAAACAACTTAAATCATCATTTGGTAAAACTGTCTCGTTTAAAAACGGAGCTTACTTAATAATTGAACATACCGAAGCATTACATGTCATAGATGTTAATAGCGGAAATCGTTCTAAATCTGCAGGCGACCAGGAAACAAATGCCCTCGAAATTAACATCGCAGCCGCCGAGGAGATTGCACGCCAACTAAGACTCAGAGATATGGGAGGAATAATTGTTATCGATTTTATCGATATGCAATCAAGCAGGCATAAACAAATGGTCAATGAAAAAATGAAAGAAACTATGTCTTTTGACCGTTCAAAACATACAATTCTGCCCCTAAGCAAATTTGGACTGATGCAAATAACAAGACAAAGAGTAAGACCTGAAATGAATATCAGCACCACTGAAATTTGTCCGACATGCAGAGGAACAGGTGAAATTTCTCCCAGTATTCTTTATATTGATAATATTGAAAATCAAATTTCTTCGATTTTACTAATCAGGAAATACAAGCTTATTACTTTAAGAGTCCATCCTTATATTGCTGCTTTTATAAAGAAAGGACTCTGGTCCTTACGTATCAAATGGAGATTTAAATTCAAATGTAAAATTAAAGTAATTTCTATATCTTCATATGATTTTCTGGAATATCATATTCTTGATGAGACTGGTGAAGAAATAGTTCTGTAAACAAATTTTATAATTAATCTCAATTCAGCTTTTTCAACATTATTAAATATCTATATATATTGATTTATTTATAAGTATTATTTTGCTAATTTAGTTTTTTAAGGTTGAAGTAGATATATTATGAAAAAACATATTTTAATATTATCAGTATTTATTGCTCTAAGCTATGTTATTTGCTATTCACAAATACTCAGTCCGGTACGCTGGACTTATAAAATTGAAGAAATCAGGAATGATAAGGCAGATTTATATTTTACTGCAACAATTGATAAGGGCTGGCATTTATATGGTTTAAACATTCCTGAAAACGGTCCAATCGCAACATCAATAACATTTACAGATACTAATACATTTGAATTAGTTGGTAAGCCGGTTTCAGTTACTAAACCTGAAATAAAATATGATCCTTATTTTGGATTGGATCTGGAGTTATTTAGTGATGAAGTAATTCTTAAACAGAGAATAAAAAAAACATCAAAAAAGGACTTTCAATTAAAAGGCTTTATTGAATTCATGTCATGTGATGATCAGAGATGTTTACCACCTAAAGAAATCGAATTCAGCTTTTCTTTAAAAGGAGTTACTGATGAATTAGCAGTTAAGGTTGATATTCCGGATAAGAAAGATTCGGATAAAGATGCTCCTGGCAAAAAAGAAATAAAAGACATTAATTCAACCAATAAGGACACTGAATACAACAAAAATTCAGATCAATCAAATAGACAATCTGTTAATCCGGAAGTTAAAAATAAGGATGCGTATAAAACAGAAACTGATAAAAAATCTCTTATCGGGATTTTAATAATTTCGCTTCTGGCAGGATTTGGAGCATTAATTACTCCCTGTGTTTATCCAATGATCCCTATGACTGTTTCCTTTTTCATGCGAGGCGAAAAATCCAGGACAAAAGCTGTTTCCGAAGCTTTGATTTTCGGTGTATCTATAATCCTTATTTATACATCCATAGGTATACTAGTAGCGATTTTTAAAAATCCCAATGCTGTAAATTCAATAAATACTCATTGGATTCCAAACTTATTATTCTTTATAATTTTTATCATTCTTTCAGCCTCTTTTTTCGGAATGTTTGAGCTTATATTACCGGGTGGTCTCACAAACAAGATTGATAAACAAGCAGATAAAGGTGGTTATCTGGGTGCTTTTTTTATGGCACTCGCCATGGCATTAATATCATTTTCTTGTACAGGACCTATAATCGCATCACTTTTAATAAAAGCCTCACAAGGTGAAGTTTTGGAGCCTGTTATCGGGATGTTTGGCTTTTCATTTATTTTTGCTATTCCATTCACATTACTGGCAATTTTCCCTTCATGGCTTAAAAATATGCCAAAGTCAGGCGGTTGGTTAAACTCTGTAAAAGTATTCCTTGCATTTATTATGCTGGCATTCTCACTTTATTTCTTAAGTAAAATTGAGCAGGCCTATCACCTTAATATGCTTAGCAGGGATTTGTTTATTGCCATATGGATAGTAATATTTGCATTGCTGGGCATTTATCTGATGGGAAAAATCAAGTTTGCTCATGATAGCGATATTCAAAATATTTCTGTACCGCGGTTATTAATATCCCTGATATCGTTCTCATTCGCTGTTTATTTAGTCCCAGGATTATTCGGAGCGGAATTAAAAGGAATTTCCACACTAATTCCACCTATAGAAAATCAAAATTTTAATTTAACACAAAAAATATCATATAATAAGGAATCATCTGCTCCTTCAGTATACAGGCCAGAAAATATGCTATGCGAAACGCCCGAATACTCTGATTTTTTGTATATTCCGCATGGACTGGAAGGATACTTTGTTTATGAAGAAGCTATTGCCTGTGCAAAACAAAAGAATAAGCCTTTACTTGTTGATTTTGTCGGTCATTATTGTTCCAATTGTAAAAAGATGTATAATAAAGTATGGTCAGATCCGGAAGTCCTGAAGATTTTGAAAAATGATTTTATTATAGTTGCACTTTATACTGATGATAGAACAAAACTGGCAAAGGAAAAATGGGTGATTTCGTCAATCGATGGAAAAATAAAGAATACAATTGGAAAAATAAATGCAGATTTCCAGATATCAATGTTTAAATCAAATGCTTTACCTCTGTATGCAATTATTGATCATAATGAAAATATGCTTACACAAAGTATGTATACATATAATCCTAACATTAACAAATTTATAGAGTGGCTTAAAGAAGGAAAAGCAAATTTTATTGTTAAAAATTAAGGTATCTAATCCAAGGATATCCAGTATTAGGAAAATTTTATTAAAAAACCCGGATAATCTGATAATTAAATATTTTTTGTTTCAGTAAATCTCCCTAATTTATTCTTTCTGTTTTATATAAAATCATTGAAGCAGTTTTCTTATCCGACGCCCTGAAATAACCCTTTGCCCCATTACTAATATTAGATGGAACACTAGCAGGAGGCCCGTCCCAGGGGCTGCCTCTCCATTTTGTTTCAAGCATTAATCCTATTAAAAAAAGGTAATATTCCTCTGATATTGAATACATTTCCAGTCTGATTACAGCCGAATCAGCAGGAATATCCTGTTCGGCTACAAAGAATATCTCAAAACCACTGATATAATTTCCATCAACAAACTCATCATCAGTAAAAACCGTTTCAAAAATAGTGTCAGTATAAAGAACATCATTTATATACAGGTTCCATAAATAAAAATCCCCCACACCTTCAGGTTCAGGTCCA
This sequence comes from uncultured Bacteroidales bacterium, assembly GCA_965602045.1. Classification (GTDB taxonomy): domain Bacteria; phylum Bacteroidota; class Bacteroidia; order Bacteroidales; family UBA10428. Next base: position 13,865 of record CBFCXR010000046.1, read on the forward strand.
TAATAAATAATATCGTATCCATAACCATACCTTTCCGTAGAAAAATCCATATGATAATAGTTAACGGATTGCTCTATCGAATCAATTTCCGGTAATGGCGATATTGATTCTATTGCACTGTATTCAGTTCCATCATTTAGTCTTATGTTCAAAGTATATGTTTTGCCTGTTTCACCGTAAACATTCGAATCTGTTCTGTAAATGCCCGGCTTG
>CBFCXR010000047.1:0-13993 GCA_965602045.1 uncultured Bacteroidales bacterium
GGGGGCGCTATGGGTGGAGCTGATTTTATTAATATTTTATATTCGGAATTTTTAAACTGGGATCCTGATGACATGGAATGGAAGAATCGCGACAGGTTTTTTCTTGATCCGGGTCACATGTCCCCAATGTTATATTCAATACTCACACTTACGAAAAATTATTCAATTAGCGATCTAAAAAATTTCCGTCAATGGGGAAGCCCTACTCCGGGTCATCCTGAAAGAGAAGTGAGCAGAGGAATTGAGAACACATCCGGACCTCTGGGCCAGGGACATGCTATGGCTGTAGGTGCTGCAATTACTGAACGGTTCCTGGTTGCCCGCTTTGGAGAATGGATGGCTCATAAAACTTATACTTATATCTCAGACGGAGGTGTTCAGGAAGAAATTTCTCAGGCCGCAGGGAGAATTGCAGGCTATTTAGGTTTGAATAACTTTATTATGTTTTTTGATTCTAACGATATTCAGCTTTCAACTGAAACAAATGCTGTAACTAATGAAGATACAGGGAAAAAATACGAAGCCTGGGGATGGAAAGTAATCACAATTAATGGAAATAATACTGAAGAAATAAGAAAGGCACTTAATGAAGCAAATAAAGAGAATGAAAAGCCAACATTAATAATTGGCAAAACCATAATGGGTAAGGGAGCTCTTACAGAAGATAGCAAAAGCTTTGAAAGACAAACTTCTACTCACGGCATGCCATTATCTAATGCAGGGGGCTCTTTTGAGAAAACAATTGAAAATTTAGGGGGAGATCCGAAGAATCCTTTTGTAATATTTCCTGAAGTTGAAGATTATTATAAAGAAGTATTAAGCAAAAAGGCACAGAACGCTAAGATCAAAAAAAAGGAAGAAGCCAGGTGGGCAAGTAAAAATCCTGTATTAGCTGAGAAACTTGGTAGTTATTTTTCAGGTAATGCTCCTGATATTGACTATAGTAATATACCACAAAAAGATAATGCTGCTACAAGGGCTGCATCAGGAGCAGTTTTGGGGTATCTGGCGCAGAATGTCGGAAATATGATAGTAGCTTCAGCTGACTTATCAAACAGTGATAAAACCGATGGCTTTCTTAAATTTACAAAGGCATTTAAAAAAGGCGATTTTTCAGGAGCGTTTTTTCAGGCCGGAGTATCAGAACTCACTATGGCAGCCATTGCTAACGGTATGGCATTACATGGAGGAGTGATTGCAGCATGCGGAACATTCTTTGTGTTTTCCGATTATATGAAACCGGCAGTTAGGTTAGCCGCCTTAATGGGCTTGCCGGTTAAGTATATATGGACCCATGATGCTTTTAGAGTAGGAGAGGACGGACCGACTCATCAGCCTGTGGAACAAGAGGCCCAGATAAGATTAATGGAGCAGCTTAAAAACCATTCCGGAGAGAACAGTGTGCTTGTCCTGAGACCAGCCGATGTCCATGAAACAACAATTTCATGGAAAATAGCACTTGAAAATACAAAAACTCCTTCAGCACTTCTCTTATCAAGACAGAATATCAATAACCTTCCTGCGAAAGACGGCACAGATCGTTTTAGAGATGCTCTGGATGCCCGTAAAGGTGCTTATATAATACAGAGTGTGAATGGCAAACCTGATATAGTATTAGTAGCTAACGGGTCAGAGGTGGCAACTTTAGTGCAGGGAGCAGAGAAACTCAGAGCTGAAAAAGGTTTGAAAATACAAGTTGTCTCGGCACCATCTGAAGGGCTGTTCAGAAAACAGGCAAAATCTTACCAGGATGAGGTTTTACCCGCCAATACACCTACACTCGGCTTAACTGCAGGTTTGCCGGTTGCTCTTAATGGCCTGGTAGGTGCTAAAGGTAAAGTTATAGGAGTTGAACAATTTGGTTATTCGGCACCATATAAAGTATTAGACGAAAAATTCGGATTTACTCCTGAAAATGTTTTCAACCAAGTAGAAAAATATCTTGATGAATATGATAATTAACTGAGAATTATAAAATTGTTTAAAAAAAACATTAAGCTGTTCAAATTCTTCTTGCTTTTTAATTGTATGTGCACTTTCTCATTCTTAATTTACGCATATTAATTAATCACTTTTCTTAATTTTTATTTTGTGTATTTCATTATATAATTTATTATGAACTATTAATCAAGTGAATTAAGTGATTATCCCAATTTTAAAATAATTAAATAAAATTTATTAGCATTATTAAACGTTCTATTAATTGTTCGTGTGAAAAGTCACTAATATTAAGATAAGGATATTGATTTTTTGAAGACTGTAAGTATCTGATATAATGAGGTTAACAAAATTAATATTGAGAAATGTCAAATTTGAAAGTATTTAGAAACAGCTTTTTTTTATTCATAATCCCGGTATTATTTTTGGAGATTTTATCCAGCCAGGAGCCCAAAAAATATGAACCCCCTGATACAAGAATATTATTCATTTTTGATGCTTCTCAAAGCATGGCAGGATACTGGGAAAAGAATCGTAAGATTACAATTGCACGTAAAACACTTATTAGTATTATTGATAGCCTGGAGCATCTGGATAATGTATCAATGGCATTACGCTTATACGGGCATCAAAGTCCGGTTCCTCCTCAAAATTGTAATGACACCCGCCTTGAAGTACCTTTTAGTAAAAATAACGCTCCTAAAATCAGACAGGAACTAAGATTTGTAGTTCCTAAAGGAACAACACCCATTGCACACTCCCTTAAATTAGGGGCTAATGATTTTCCCCCTGATTGTGATAACTGTCGTAATATAATAATACTAATAACAGACGGTATTGAAGCCTGCGATGGCGATCCTTGTTTTGAATCACAGGAGCTTCAACGAAGTGGAATAGTCTTAAAACCTTTTGTTATTGGAATAGGTATTGATGAGGGCTTTAAAGAGACTTTTGACTGCATTGGAAATTATTACAATGCTGCAAAAGAAGAAAAATTTGATGAAGTTATGGAAACAGTAATTTCACAAGCTTTAAACGCCACAACTGCACAGGTAAACTTACTGGATATTTATGGTAATCCGAGTGAAACAAATGTGAATATGACCTTCTATGATAAATTTTCAGGCAAAATTATTTATAATTATATTCATACTATTAACCACAGGGGCAAGCCGGACACTCTTATCCTGGATCATCTGTTAACATATAGATTAAAAGTTCATACTATTCCACCTGTTGAGGTTGATAATATAAAATTAGATGTAGGTAAACATACAATATTAGCAGCTGATGCTCCGCAAGGTATGTTGGTTGTTAAAACCAAAGACGGGCACCAATATCGCGATATACAATTTATTGTAAGGAAAGCAGGAGAGCCGAAAACGCTTAATATGCAAACTATGTACAATGAAGAAAAATATCTGGTTGGAAAATATGATATTGAAATTCCCATATTACCGCGAATCTATAAAAATAATGTTGAGATAAATCAAAGTGAAACCACAACTGTTTTAATACCCCGTCCGGGAATCGTAACTCTTATTAAAGCTTCAACAGGTTATGGCAGTATTTACTATAGAATCAGTAATAAAGAAGAAGTATGGGTATGCAATATTAATGACAAAATTAAAAATGAATCAATAAATCTACAACCCGGATATTTTCGGGTTGTGTACAGAGCACAAAATGCCAAACAAACAATTTATACCGTAAATAAAACTTTTGAAATTAAATCAGGAGGTTCCGTAGCCTTGCAACTTTATTAAAGCATTGTCTTAATTAAAAACCTTAAAATATATATGGCGAATTTAATTTTATTGAATTTTGCTTAAGTTCAGGAATGGCCGGTAAGACTAATGATTATACTGACAAAGAACTTCTAGAGTTGTTTCGTAATGATGATAGTAAAAATCTTGCTTTCAATATTATTGTCAGAAAATATCAGGAAAGAATTTACTGGCATATCCGCAAAATAATTATTAGCCATGATGATACCGATGATGTTATGCAAAATACTTTTATTAAAGCATGGAAGGCCCTGGAAAGTTTCAGGGAAGCATCAGGTTTGTATACATGGTTATACAGGATTGCTACTAACGAAGCACTAACTTTTTTAAACCAGAAAAAGAAGAAATATTTTTTACCATTGATTGATGTTAATAAACAACTGGCTGAAACTCTTGAGACAGACGAATACTTTAACGGGGATGAATTGCAATTAAAATTGCAGAAGGCATTGCTTACACTCCCTGAAAAACAAAGGCTGGTTTTCAATATGAAATATTTTGATGATATGAAATATGAAGAAATATCAAAAATATTAAAAACATCAGTGGGCGCGCTTAAAGCATCTTATCATCATGCAGTAAAGAAAATTGAAAAATATTTAACGGATCATTAAACCTTTAGTATTTTTATTAGTCTAAAGACCAAGAATAGTTACACCCGATATGGACGACATAAATAAAATAAAGCCGGAACTGTCCAAAATTAAAAAGGATAAACATTTCAGAATTCCTGACGGTTATTTTGATGATTTCTCTGTGCGCCTGGGTGAACGAATTCATAGAGAAAGTGATGCCGGTTTTTATGAACGGTATATTTTAACTTTAAAACCATACCTTGCAATAGCTGCTCTATTTATTGGCATGATTATTTTAGGTAAAATCACATATAATGTATTATATAAAGGCAATATCAGTTATGAACTTAATAATGATGAAATTGCCCAGTTGATTGAAGAAGATATTTACTATTTTTCAGAGGAATTAATCATTGACATAGTCTATCAGAACGATAATCAGGCAAGGGATGAAAGCATTAATAGCGAAAGTGATAATTCAACAAATGAAATTATTGATTACCTGATTGATGAAGACATAGATGTATTTGATATTATTGAAGCACTATAATTTATAAAATAATGAGAACATTTGTTTTATTTAACCTTCTGTTTTTATTTTCAATAAAAATTCCGGCTCAGTTGGATAATCAGGAAAAGCTCAAAAGGCTACAGGAGCAAAAAGTTGATTTTTTCACAAAAAGACTTGGACTAACAAACCAGGAATCTAAAAAATTCTGGCCTGTATATAATGATTATCAGAATAGAAAAAACATGATATCGCAGGAAAGGAAAAATACAGTTAAATATTTCCTGGAAAATTCTGAAAATATTGGAGAGGAAGAAACGGCAGAATTATTGGATAAGTATATTAGTTACCAAAAGAAAGAAACTAAGTTGCTTGAAGATTATACAAATAAATTTCGTGAGTTCTTACCCGAAAAGAAAGTTATTAAAATTTTTATTCTTGAAGTACAATTCAGGCAATGGCTGCTTAAAATGCATATGAAGCCCCGCCCAAATGTCAGATAGAACCGAAGCGTAATAAAAAATACTCTATATTAATTACTTCCTTACAAAAAGAGCCTTAATTAAATGTGACATTAATTTGGGATTTTCTTTTAATCTTCTTGTGGAATAATTAAACCACTCTTTGCCAAAAGGAACGTATACCCTCAGAGGATGTTCCATTTCTACCAGTGACTTTCTTAATTTTGGTGTAACACCATAAAGCATCTGAAATTCATATTTCTCTGAGGGGATCTTGTACTTTTTAATCAGGTCAAGTGCTCCATCAATTAGTTTACTGTCATGCGTGGCAATGGCTGCATAATATTTATTCCGGAACATAAATTCCAGGTCTTTTAAGAAATGGTAGTTAATGTCATTACCTTTTTTATATGCAATTTCTTTTGCTTCAATATAAATACCTTTACATAGCCTTATATTTAGAGGGCCATGGTCCTTATTCAAGTCAGATAAAGATTTCAAATCGTTTAGCGTTCTTTTTAAATATGATTGAAAAACCAATCCAATGTTATCCGGAAATTCATAATGCAGCTTTCTGAATAATTCAATTTCTAAATCAGTACATTTTGAATCCTCCATGTCAATTCTAACGAGATAGTTATTACCTGATGCTTTTTTGATTATTTCACGGATTTTAGCATAACATATTACACTATCTGTTAATAAACCAAACATAGTGGGTTTTAAAGAAATTGTTGCATTCAGGCCGTTTTTTGCTGCATTTTCAATTATAGCTAAGTATTCATTTTTATAAGAATCAATTTTTTCAATTTTTGATTGATATTCTCCAAGCAGATCAATACTTACCCTTATTCCCTTTTTGTTAAATTTTTGAGAAACAGTTATTACATCTTTCAGCTTGTCTCCTGCTATATATCTCTTTGAGAAAATCCATATAAATTTTTCAGGCAGTAATGGCAATGTTGCTGCTATTAACTTGTTAAATATCATTATATTAACTCTGTTAATGCAATAATTGTTTTTAACTTCATGCCAGGTTTTTTAAAAGTATTTTCAAATTTAAGGGATAATACTCATTATTAAAATGAGTATTATCATGAAAATAAAAAAGGCGGACTATATAGCCCGCCTTTTTTAAATCAGTATTTCTTTCAAACCTAATAAATAATTACTTTGCTGATATGTATAAGCCCTTTATTAGATATTTTAATAAAATATATACCTTTTAAGTACTCTGAAATATTAATAGTTTCATAACATAATCCATCGGTTTCTAATAAATCATTATAAATGACCTGTCCATGAGTATTTAATATTTCAAGTTTCAAATTGCCAAATCCGTTAGCATCTAATTCAAGATTAAGAATATCATTTGTGGGATTTGGATAAATATCAACTTGTATTTTGTTGTCAGTTGTATTATGTATATAAGTACCTATATTTACTCTAACAGTTTTCATTGTCTGGCAGTCATTATAACCGGTTACAGTAACAGAATATATACCGGGACTGGTAACATTATAAGTTGAGTCAGTTGAAGCATCCTGCCAGTAGTAGGACTTGTGACCACCTCCGGCTTTTAGTACATGTGGAAGTGTGGTATCAAGAAAACCGTTAATATCTCCAAAATCAACTACCGGACTTTGTATTATATCCATGTTCAATGTTATTGTATCATTTACCGGTTTAATATCTGAGCCAAGTTCAGAATATATTATAAATACTTTATTACCTGTTTCACTAAGATCAATGCTTGAACCTAACTGATAGTCTATTTTTTCTCCAAAACCTAAGGCAGTTTGCCGGTCAACATATTCATTACCAATTAGCTCTTCATCAAGATAATATTTTACGAAAATACTATCTTCCAGACTTATAACCTGGTTCCCGAGGTTACTTATTTCAATTTCCACATTATCAAAAATCCCGCTGCAAATATCTTCTGTTAAATCAATATCTGTTATGGCAATATCAGTGAGAATAAGGAAAATTGTAATATTATCAGTTGAATAACAATTAGTTCGTGTATCGGTTACTGTAACACTATAATAATCGGATTCTGTGACCACGTATGTTTGTTCGTCATGTCCGTCCTGCCATTCATAATCATAATATTGACCATAGCCTGCATCTAATATTACCTCGGGTGCTTCAATAATATAAGGATCCGGCAGGCCAAAATCAACAACAGGTTCGGGATAAACATATATTGTTTCGTAAATGGTATCGTTATTGGTTCTAAGATCTTTTTTGGAAGTTGCAACCATAATAAACTGATAATCACCTGAAGTATTCAGATTTTCAGTTTCGCTAAATGTATGAATATATGTTGCCCCGGGTATTAAATCTGACATTAGTGTTATCGAATCTATAACATAAGGATTACTGTCAAGCTTATACCTGAAGTATATTTTTTCACCTGAAGTTAAGGTATCGTTACCATTATTTTCAGCTTCAAGCTGGATATCAACATTGACTTCAAAATCACAGTTACTAACCGGACTCATTAGTGTTTTTGCTAAAATGTCGCGTATTTTTATTCTAACATTAGCTGTATCATTCCCATCACATCCATGTTCATCCCAGACAGTCACATAATATACTCCTGAGCTATCAACTACATGAACCTGGTTAGTGTCTCCATCCTCCCATAAATAAGCACTATAGCTGCTTCCCGGATCTAAAGTATAAGTCAGGGCTTCAACAGTTGTATCAGGTCCGATATCTACATCAGGATAACCAAATACTTCAGCATATGTTATTAATGTATCATTACTTTGAATAGAATCACCTCCCATATCGGAATATAATTTAAATTTATAGGTAGCAACAGCAGACATGTCAACCGGCCCCTTTTCAAATTCATAAGGGGTTGCTTTTCCTCTAGGCAGAGTTTCATCCAGGTTGAACGTATCCTTAACAGGCTGTCCGTCATTAAATTCATATGCCACTATTATTTCTTCACCTTTAACAATGCTGTCAGTTCCAAAATTCCTGAGCTGGACAGTTACATATTCATTTGTTCCAAGTTCACAACTTGAAACAGGATAGAGCAAGCTGTCAATACCCAGATCATTAAACAATAATTCAACCAGAATAGAATCAACTGTTACACATCCGTTTCCGCCGGCATCGGTAATTGTAACAAAATATAAATCGGCTTTCGGCACCTCAAAACTGTCTGCAGTTGATAAATCCTCCCATAAATATGTATATGCGGGCACAGGCGGCACATTAGGTCTGATTACTACCGTATCAGGCTCTTTTGTCGTAATAGTATCAATCCAGTTAGTTGTAGGATTTTGTAACACCTGGAACATAAATGTTGTTGTATCATTATTATAACCGTAAAACCACGGATCATCTTCAAGTAAAGTGTAGGCAGTAATATTGTATGTCCCGGGCGCATCTATATCAGCAGCCTGGGTAAATTTATATACAATCGAGTCACCGGGAGGTAAGCTACTTGTTAAAACAAACGAATCAATATATGTTTGTGATCCAACATCAATATCTAAACCTACTATAATAGTATCATTTATTTCAAGTGTATTCAGACTGAAATTTTTAATTGAAACTGAAAATTGATCAGGATTTGCATACTGGCAATCATCCTGAACTGAATCAATAGAAACAACTCCAATATCACAAGGAGCCGAATACACTTTGAAATCGTCAAAAGCTAATCCCTTATCAACATTGATAGTATCACTAGCAAAGGCTATTCTGAACTTAACTTTCGGTTCATTAACAGTTGATGCAGGCAATAATTGTCTTACTGTTTTCCATCCACTGCTAAGTCCGCTCCATCCTCTTGACTTTAAAGCTGCTACGCTGTCTGTAAACCAGTTAAATTGCCATCCGTATTCGTTGGTATCTATTAACATCCAGCTCAATCCCTCGTCAATAGAATATTGCATTGTAAATCCGTCATTATCAGGTTCCGTATCCAGCCAATATGTAAATTCAACCATATTTCTATTATCGTCGGATAAATCATAGCAAACACTTTCAACGAATGATGAATCATTATTTAAATAATTTAAATTGATATTTGTAACCCATGCTTTAGTTCCGGAAGGGGGAGGATAAACTCCGGCAGCCGGTATCCCCCACTGCCAGGTTGAGTTTATTCCTTCAGATCTCCACAAGCCCTGTTCTGTTTCAAAATCTTCAGTATATCCCGGACTTATTGTATTTTGAACATATAAGTCCATACTGCTGGTATCATTGGTAAAATCCTCATCAGCATCATAATCTGTTAAAATGATAAATTCATAAATTCCCGGCACAGATAGATCCACTGTTTTGTCTAAAGTTACTATAAGACTGTCATCAACAGCTATCGACTGGAAAATTGTATCATTAGTATAGTTTGAACCGCCATTAAAAGAAAATTTTACAGGTATAGTATCCTTTGTAGGCGCACCGGCATAGTTGTTTATTACAATTTTTATGGAATCGCTGTCAGTATGGCCGCATCCGTGTTTTGGAAGTAAAATTCTGCTAACACCTATATCATCCGCTAAATAATCACCAACAATAGCAAAATTGTCAATATTTAAACCGCTGGCAACATTACTTCCATCCGTAGGCCCCATATTGAATCGTATACTTACATTACTTTTTCTTTCTGCTCCAAACGGAGACAGGTCTATCAGTGAATAATTCCAACGGTTATCTGCCATCTCAGTATAATAATCTTTCACAATAACCCAGCTTTTAGCACTGTCAACAGATAATCTTACCGAAAGATCATCATGAACCTCTTTGTTAATCCAGCTATAATATACAGCATAAATATCTTTATAGTATTTACAATCGAAAATGGATGATTGAGTGTAGTAGTTCTTTCCGTTTTCATAATCTCCTAAATTTGGAATGATACCTGTTAAATCGGTTCCCATAATATTATTACCGTCGTAAGCATTTTCAGGATCAGGATTTCTTCCGGTTAATCCTCCTAATCCCTGAGGTGGAGCAATTTGAAAATCTTCATTCAAGTCCCAGTTTAAGGCACCTTCAAAATCATCGTAAAAAACAGATTTATAAATTGTTCTGTTTCCGGACGGGGATAAATCAGTAGCCGGCTCACTATATTCCATTGGTGCTGAGTTGGTGTCACCATCAACAATATATATTATATCATCCCCTTCAATATACAAATTTTCCCCAAACGGCATACCTGCAGTATCAAGTTCAATATCAATACCATTAGCAGTAAACAGAGCATCAACAGTATTTAATTCATGTGCCAGGGAATCAATATCATAAGCGACCCATAGATACGTATCTCCAAAAGGTAGGGTATAATTGAGTGAGCTAAAAGTGACCGTTTCCGATGAAATACTTTTAGATATTCCGATCTGGGTATGTGGTTCAAAATATTGTTCTTCGGTTACATATAGTTTAACTCCCAGGGCATCAATATCTCCATTATTGGTGTTTTGCGGAGAAATAATTACAGAGTTTAAAATTAAATTTCCAACATTTCCAAATACGTTTAACCTGATATTTATTACAGGATTATTCTCTGAGTTTGTAGCTACTATATATGAAGAATCCTGTGTAGATTCATATTCTTTTAGATACATTGGTATTGCTCCTCTCTCTGTGACTTCAATTGAATCAAGGCAAGCTCCGTATCCCCAGTTAGTTTCTCCCTCGAAAGCTATATATACTGAATCCGAGAACATACTATCAGGAATAAAAAATGATCTAAGAGTCCAGTTCGGGGTATTAAAAAGATATTCCAGAAACGGATCACCCCAGTCGTCCGATAAGTTCTTTTTTATAAATACTCTAACCTTTTCATAATCTGAAGGGCTCCAGTCATCCTGGGCATGCCAGAATGTTAATTCCGGTTTTATCGCCGAACTTAAATCAATTGGCGGAGTAATTAGTTTGGTTTTCCATCCTCTATAACCCTGAACCTGAAATAACGCATTTAGATTTCCGTTTTTTGCCTTGTTGGGAAATCTTTCATAGATATGCGGATCTTCAAAACCTCCATTTTCTGTTCTCCATGACAGACTTCCTGAAACTATCTCTTCTTCCCATGTGGAGGGGATACCTTGTTCAAAATCTTCGTTGAAATATCTTTGACTGAAAGTGCTAATTGGCAGGGAAAGAGTAAATAGAAATATTACGGAAAGTTTAAATATTCTATACATAATCTTTGTTTTTTGTATATAACACTTAAATTTGTTATACCTTAAAGTTATACGAAAATTTTAAATTTAAGTTTTTTTTTTTGAGATAGAACAATTTGGACAATTTTTACGTAAAAGGTTATAAATAAAAATATTATATTTTTTTTCAATAATATTTTGGCGCAATGATTAAACAAAAGTTATTCCCGTTACTGCTTTTTTCTATTCTTGTTTGTACTAATGTCCATTCTCAGTTAGATCAGGAATTTTGGTTTGTTGCACCTGCTGTAACCAAGGATCATTCGGACGAAAGTACCTGTGTATGTAATCCTCCCGGTGATAAATGCGGCGCAGCGCCTGCAAGTTTAAATTTCACCAATGTTAATGATACGGATGCCTATGTAATTATTGAGCAACCTGCAAATATTTATGATCCGATTCTTAATCCAACGGGATTTAAGCCAATATTCATCACCGTGCCTGAAAACGATTTCTTACGATACGAATTATGGGGGAATGATATATGTGATGGCAATAACTGGAATATGAGGAAATTAGTTGAAAACAGGCTTGATCCAAGTATTCCTGAAACAATTCTTAATAGGGGATTGCATATTGCTTCAACTGAGATGATAACCGTATATTATGAAGTGGAAGAAACCAATAATTCTGATATATATGTTTTAAAAGGAGCAAATGCCTTAGGTGACGAATTTTATACCAATTTTCAGACTAACAAGGACAATCACGATATAAGCACTCAGAAAGCATATTCGTCGATTGATATTGTTGCTGTAGATGCCGGACCCACTACAATTTGGGTATATCCGACAGAGGAAATAATTGGATGGGGAAGTGCCCCGTTTTCAGTAGAACTGCAGCAGGGTGAGACTATCTCATTAGTACCGGGCAGGGATAACGGGGGAGGAAACTATACTTATTACAGAGATAAAAGACTGGCAGGAACCAGGATCTTTGTTGAAGGTGGGAAGCAAAGAATTGCTGTTACTATATCTGACGATTCTGTTGACGGTGATTCAGGCTGTTATGATCTGATAGGGGATCAGATAATTCCTGTTGAAAAGATGTATTATGATGAAGATGATAATTTGATTAGAGAACCTATGATTGGAACAGAATATATTGTAATGAAAGGAGATTTAGCCTATTTGGACAGGACACTAGCGAATCCGGATGATCCTGACCTGGACAGGGTATATATTCTGGCAACAGAAAACAACACAAATGTAACGGTAACTGATATTACAAATAGTATTGTATATAATTATAATGGACTTATGGAAGGAGATCAAGTAAAGCACACCATATCTGATACTTCTTTAATAACTTTAATTGAATCGGATGAACTTGATGAACCGCTATATGTATTACATGTAACCGGTGCAGGGCATGGATGTGAAATAGGCGGATCAATACTACCCGCAACATCAGCATGTACAGGCTCTTTTGACGTCGGATTTTCCCGCGGGACAGAGACGGACAAGGATTTTCTGCTGAATATTATGGTAAGGGAAAAATTTGATACTGATTCTGCAAGATATGCTTTCGTATTTAACGGAGCTTCTGCTGCTTATATTGGTGATAATATGACTAAAATTCCAGGCACTGAATGGTGGGCAGGGCAGTTAAATTTTGATTTTATTAATGAACATTCTAAAAATATTTTATCTAATACAAAGAATATTTTTCACTTGGGTACTTTAAACGGAGGCACCGCAAATGGTGGTAACTATGGATATTTTTCCAACTATGCTTCAGTTAAAGCACGTAGTTACATAAGTGGTATAGGCACGCCGGGTGCAAAACTCTGCTGGGGAGAAACTGTGCAGCTGGTTGCTGACGGTGGATTAAATTATACCTGGTTCCCCAGTACTTATTTAAGTGATTCAACTGTTCAGAAACCTTATTGTACCCCGTTTGCAAAAATGAAATACTGGGTTATTGTAAGTGGCGCATCCTGTGAGGTGCCCGATACAGCTGAAATTGATGTGCAATTAGGTGATTCTTTGACTGCAGATTTCAGCTTAAGCAGAACTTTTGGCTGCGCTCCCCTGGAGGTGGAATTTACGAATAAATCATTTAATAATGATTTTAATTACTGGTATATAGCAGATACTTTTTATACAACCAATCCAAATCCTAATCCTGTTTTTTTAAACAATAACACTGATTCTGCACAGGATGTTGAAATAAGATTAATCACTGTCGATCCCACCGGAATATGTACAAAAAAAATGGAACGGATCGTAAGAGTACATCCTGAGATCACAGCTGATTTTATTGTTGATACAACTGTCGGCTGTACTCCCCTTACTATTACGTTTTCAGATAGTTCCTCAGGTAATATTGATACAGTAAGTAGCTCCGGGTATGAATGGGTTTTTGGAGATCTGGCATACAGCAATGACAGAAATCCTGTCCACACTTATGTAAATGGTAGTGGATCTTCAGTTATTTATGATGTAGAGCTGATAACTACTTCCCCCTTTCTATGTACGGATACAGCCAGGACACAAATAACCGTACATCCGTATATACAAGCCGGATATGT
>CBFCXR010000048.1:0-13778 GCA_965602045.1 uncultured Bacteroidales bacterium
ATATTCGGCAATTAGAATTAATTTCTCACCTTCATAGGTAAAATCTTTCCTGGAAAGCAAAGAATCATTTTCATCATATTCGGCTATTTGAGTTATTCTATGGGAGTTTTTTGCGGTTCCTGCAGGATCATCAGTGGAATCTTTTTCACAAGAGAGGATAAAGAAAACAACTGCTGCCGTTATATATAAATAATTTTTCATAATTTTTTTCATTTTCATATTATAATTTTAATAAAAATTCAGGGATTAATTATTACCTGGATCCTAATATCCGGGATTTTGCGTATATCCCTGGCTTAATAGATAATCAGGTATTGGTCTCAAAGTAAAAGTTGGGTTAATAAGATGGCCATCGTCCGGGTTAAAAGCCTGAACTCTTTCAATAAGCTTACCGGTACGTTTAAGGTCAAACCATCTGAACTGCTCTCCTGCAAATTCACGTGCTCTTTCGTTCAAAATAAAATCAATATCTATATCACTACCTGAGTTTATTCCGTATGCGGACAATAATGCCGTTCCGTTACCCGAGTAACTTCTTGCATCTGCAAGCAGTTTAAGGTAATTGTAGGCGGTACCTGCATCTCCGTTTTCCATGGCAGCCTCGGCTGCAATAAGGTACATTTCAGCTATACGTATAATATATGCATTTCTGGAGCTGTATTGTTGAAGTGCATCGAGTCTTGTCAGATCCTGAAATTTCTTAGTCAGCGGGAAATAAAACATACGCCCGTTTATTGAGTAATCATAAGAATACATATCGGTTAAATCAAGAATAACATATCCTTTTTCGGGATGGATTGGTAATCCATAGTTAATGTTTGTACAGTAAGCACGGTTACCGGGGTATACGCCTTTATAGAATAAAGCTGCAGTATCACCAAGACTGAACATTTTTTTGCCAATTTTTGCTGAATCAACTGGAACAGTAAAATCATTTATTATCATTTCGCTTTGCCATTCAGGTATTAACGTACTATCGTTTGAATACCAAACATTTTTAAAAGATGCATTAAACCTTTCATCAAGTGTTTCGTTAAATAAATCGATAAGAAACTTTGTAGGACGATAACGTAGGAATCCTCTTCCATTTTCCATATCTCTTGTCATTCCCCCCATTTTTTCATATCTTATCTCATACATAAGATGTGCCTGATGACCTCCTTCCCTTAACTCCAAACCACTTGTGTTATTGTCATTTAAGTAAACAAATGCTTCATAAAAAGTATTAAGAGGATCATCCGGGTTTGTATTATCAACTGCGTAAATTGTTTCACTATTATCTCTGTTTTCAATATCCCATAAATTTTCAAAATCATTGTCCAGGGTAAATGTTCCGGCTTCGATGATTTGTTTTGCATCGGCAAGTGCCTCGGTATAATTACCGCGAGTAAGATTCATTCTGGCCCTTAATGCTATAGCCGTATTTGCCGACAGTTCAATATTTGAACTATGGGCAGAAGGCAGATTATCCGCTGCATCATCCAAATCATTAAATACTTGGGTATATACTCCGGAGATATCATCATCACCCCAGGTTTCAACAACCAACCAGGAATATAAAGCATGTAAAAACTTTGCTTCAGCAATTTCCTGAGTGTAGTCGGTATCAGAACTATCGGCCTTTTCAATAGTTTTTTCGCAGTACAGAATCCCTCTGTCCAGTTCTCTTCTGATAGCATCGTTTATGTGGTCAAACCAGGACCAGTCATTCAGGTCATATAAGCTTACTGTCCTGTTGTCGATACCCCAGGTATAAATGTCTGTTGCGAAATCGGAAAAAGTAAATCCTACATTTTTCCCGAACCATGCTCGTAAAGTTAAATGGCTTTTTTCCAATAACTCTTCAACGGAATAATTAACATCGGCAAAATAAAACGCTGAATCAGCAGCTTTAGGAAGGTCAGTAGTGTCTTCATCTTTTTTACAATTTGTTAAAAAGATAAAAGGCAATAAAATTGTACAGGCAATTAAATATTTTCTCATAACTATATGGGTAGTTAATTGTTAATTAAGTATTTGTCAATAGACTAATAACTTATAAATATACCAAATTCTTTTGAAAAGTCAAGCTAATGGGAGGTTAATGTGGGTATGATACGAATAATTGGTATTATATTTGTTAGTACGAAATTATTCGTATATGTTTGTACGATATTATTCGTAGATTTAATTTATATACATATCTGAATATTTAACAAATGAACTACAGTATAAAAAAAATAGTACTTCCATCCATAGTATCACTAATAATCTCAATTAGTGTATTTCCAAACACCTATGCCCCGAAAGGTGAAATAATGGGTAATGTAGCAGATGATCAAAATCAAGCCATTGAATTTGCAAATGTTGTATTGCATAGTCTAAACGACTCAAGCATAGTCGATGGAACTATTACAAATGCAAATGGAGAGTTTCTCTTCCACGACATATCCTTTGGTGAGTATTTCTTGAAAATACAGATGATTGGATACAAAAACACGTATCAGCAGATGATTACTCTGGACAAAAAATCACCAAATCTAAATTTAGGCACCATTAACCTCTCAACGGATTTATTGCATATTGACGAAGTTCAGGTTACGGGAGAAAAACAAGCAGTAGAATTTAAGGTAGATAGAAAAGTTATTAATATGGACAAGCTCCCCAATGCCGCTGGTGGTACTTTGGCCGAAGCTTTGGAGGATGTACCCTCCATTAAAACTGACGATGAAGGCAATGTGATGCTGCGCGGGAGTACTAATTTCAAAGTGTATATCGATGGAAAACCAAGTCTGCTTGATGCCAGGCAAGCCTTAAAACAAATTCCTGCAGACGCTGTTGAACAAGTAGAGTTAATCACTAATCCCTCAGCCAAATACGATGCCGATGGAGGAGCAGGAATTGTAAACATTATTAAAAAGAAGAATTTAGATAATGGATTTAATGCGCTTATTCATGGATCTGTATCTGCTGGCAAAAAATACTCAGGTGACTTGTTAATGAACTATAGGATAAATAGAGTTAACCTGTTTCTGGGAGCAGACTACCGCAGAGGATATTATGCAGGAGAAGGTACAGTACAGAGCTCATTTACTTCAGAAGAGGAGACACGATATGAGAGTGTTATTATTGAAGATGAGTTCAATGAAAATGATTATATATGGACCTTTGGTGCGGATATAGATGTCTCTTCCAAAAACTCATTCTCGTTTACAGGTATGGTAAAAGATTATCCCCATAAGTACTACAATAACTCTTTTTACAAAAATTGGAGCGACAACTCAGATACAGTTATTACAAACCGATACAATGATAAAGATATCGGCGGAAAGCCGGTTCGTTTTACGGTTAGCGATATTCATAAATTCGATGATAATGGACATGAACTAACAGCATATGGTTTTCTGGGATTTAAAACGCATATCGACTACCATGAGTTTAACAGAGATACCATTTTAAGTGATACCATATTCGATACATACAATTACAGGCGCGAAACAGAAAGACCGGAAGTGGAAAGCAGGATAAACATTAGCTATACAAGACCTCTGACTAAAGATTCGAAAATAGAAACAGGATACCAGTTTAAGAACCAATATACAACTTACCAAAATAATGTAATGGAGCTGAACTTACAAACCAATGAATGGAATACTAACAGTACAGAAGGATCAGATTTAGATTACATTAAAGAAGAACAAGCCGGATTTATAAATTATTCCAACAAGTTTGGATTATTCTCCATTCAGGCAGGATTACGGGCAGAATATTACAAACAGATATTGCGGCAGGATGAACAAGTGGAACTAATTAACAATTCAAAACTAGATTGGTTTCCCAGCCTCTTTTTATCTAAAGAGTTTAAAAACGACTGGCATATGGTATTAAATTATGGACGACGCATGAACCGTTTGAGTTTATACAGTCTTAGTCCGATTATTTATTTTGATGATGGCTCTTATGTATACAGAGGAAATCCCAAACTTTTACCTTCATATGTTCATAACGTTGAACTTGAATTAAAAGGCCGGATCCCCCTTTCAACCTTTATATTAAGTGAATATTTCCGCGATATAACAAATAACACTTTCACTGTTACCGCTATTGAAAATGAGAAAAGAGTTCGCTATCCTGAGAATTTTGATAAGGTACATCTGTTAGGAGTTGAATTTTCTACAGAAACTAAAGTAAATGACTTTCTAAAAATTAATACTGGTTCTAGCTTCTCTCTTGTACATGGAAAAGGAGAAATATTGGAAGAGAAGATTGAGAAATCAGGTCGTGAATGGGATATCCAAATTAGACCAACAATAACTTTTAAAACTAAAACAAAAGTACTATTAAGTGCATACTACCAAAGCCCATACATTAGAGAACAAGGTAAAGGTGACGGATATTATGTAACCAGTATAAGCCTGAAACAACAACTTTTTAAAGATAAGATGTCTTTAACATTTAGAGTTAGAGATGTACTTAGCTCAAGAAAATATAAGCGTACTTCCGAAGGCGCAAATTTCTTTTCTGAATCCACTTATATTCCTGAATCACCAATCTACACTTTTTCCTTTAGTTACAATCTAAACAGCTTTAAATCCAAAAGAGGTGATATTCAAGATAGTGGATCAGGAGGTGAGGGAGGTGTATTCTAGGACTTAATACTATAGTGATGAACATGACTGTGTTTTTGAAATTTAATTTTCGGTCACGTGAGAATATCTCTGTAAAGCCTTCTTTGGAATGGCAGTTATACTCAACATTAAAAACATAAAATTCATATCTTTACACAAATATTAAAAAGAAGATGATGAATTCAATAAAGAAATTAGCAAGAACATCAATAATACTGCTGATGACAGTATTTTCTTTATCCACCAGGGGGCAGCAGCAACTTGCTTTTCCCGGCGCCGACGGTTATGGAAAGTATGTAACTGGCGGTCGGAATGGTACGGTTTACGAAGTTACGAATCTGAATGATGATAATAATCCAGGTTCACTACGCTACGCAATTAGCCGATCTGGTGCACGTACAATTGTTTTCAGGGTTTCAGGTACGATAGCACTCAATTCATCATTGGAAATTACCAACGGCGATTTAACCATTGCAGGCCAAACAGCTCCCGGTGATGGTATATGTGTGAAAAATTATAAATTTAGAATTAGCGCTAGTAATGTAATTATAAGATATTTGCGCTTCCGCCTTGGTGATGAAAAGATTTGGGGAGATGATGCATTTGGTGGGTATAGCCCAAAAAATTCAGCAGGTGGTTCAAATACATTGCCTATTAAAAATATAATAATTGATCATTGCTCAGTAAGTTATGGCAGCGATGAAACGCTAAGTATTTATGATATTGAAAATCTTACTGTGCAATGGTGTATTATCAGCGAAAGCCTGAACAGAGACGGCCATGGATATGGTGGAATTATGGGAGGTTGGGGGGCATCGTTGCATCATTCACTTTTTGCCCATCACAAAAACCGTAGCCCACGTTTTTGCGGCGCCCGCTATCAGTTCAACTTACAGCGCGAATTGGTTGACATGCGTTACAATGTAATTTACAATGCCGGGAAAAGTTATGGAGGTGAAGGAGGACATTATAATGTGGTTAACAATTATTACAAAAGAGGATCAAGTGAATTTTGCAATCCATACCAACCCGATCCATCTGAAACTGATAACCAATTTGTGGGTTGTGTTTACGATTCGATAAAAAGTTATTGGTATGTTGATGGCAACTACATCTATGGTAATCCTACAGTAACTGCAGATAATTGGAATGGCGGAGTAAAACTTAACTACCCGCCACTAAATTTAAGATTATACAGTCCATTGTCCTCAGCCTATATTGGTGCGGATGAAACTGCTGAAGAGGCATTTGTGAATGTGTGTAATGGTGCGGGAGCAACCCTGCCCAGTCGAGATACAGTTGATAAACGTGTTGTTAATGATATAATAAACAATACAGGAAGCGTTCCTCTCATAATGGCAGATATACCCGGCGAAGCATTTCCTTTGCTTAATTCGCTTCCCGCTCCGAATGATTATGACCACGATGGTATGCCTAATGATTGGGAAGAAGCTCACGGACTGGATTCCATTGATGCTTCGGACAGAAATAATGTGTCATCAGATGGTTATACGATGCTCGAAAAGTATTTAAATAGTATTGAATTTACTAACAAAGTAGAAGCAGTAAAACTACTTACAACAATTGATAACCATATTAAAATTACCTGGGCCGAAAGTCTTCTTGACGAAGACGGTTATGTCGTTGAGCGAACCACACCCGGAAACGATTTTTCCGTATTAGACACGGCAAATGCTAATACTAATTTTCTTATTGACAGTAGTGCAGACCTGTTAAATATATATCTATATAGGGTAAAAGCATTTAATGCTACCTACGAATCTAAATATTCTTCTGTGGCTACGTATAGTCCTCCTTCAGAAATTAATGAACCTTATTCCCTTGTCAATTCGGTTAAGATTTATCCTAATCCTTTTTCAGAATCGACAACAATTCGGTTTTCATTAGAACAATGTAATAATGCCTTTATTACTTTATTTGATTATCAGGGCAGGATTATAAGAAAACAAAACATTGGACATATTACAGGGGAAAACCAGGAATTTGTCATTTATCGCGATGGACTTAATTCCGGCTTCTATATCTTTAAAATAGAAACGATATTGGGAGAATCTGCAATTGGAAATTTCATTATTCGGAATTAGTAATAATAGACTGAATAAAACGTGCTAAAATAATCCTCCTTGCCCTTCTTCTTCGGTTTCTTTTTCCCTGTTGATCTTTTTTACCTTCTCTCCGCGATTGAATTTATAACTAAGACGTACAGTGCAAAGAGTCTTAGGATAGATGGAAACAGTTGATGTTTGTGTAAAGTCGCTTCCTTTATATTCGCTCTTATTGGCAATAAATTCCTTCCAGAAGGGCAGATAAGAGAATATGCTGATTTGCGCCTTTTTCTTCATCAGGCCTTTCTGCAGCGCCACAATATATACCGGTGAGCGTGACTGCGTTAACTGGGGATCAATATTAGGGCTCTTGTAACGTCCGAAAAAGATTAATGAAATGTCCTTTGGGAAAAACATAAGAGATGTTAATCCTCCCCGCCAGCAGTATATATCCTGATCAGGGATATCATATTCAGAAGCGTTGCGATCGCCGGTCAGTGTTTTATAAAACATGGTTAAATCTGCATTCAGTCTCCACCATTTATATACCTGGAATGCTCCGGTCACTTTAAAACCATATTCATATCCTTTGCCTACATTATCTGTATATTGTTCTGAGACATTATCTTTATTCACGGTAATAATAGAATTAAACATATCGTCAAAATATAGCATATATATAGAAGGTGATATGTAATTTTGTTTTATATTCTTTGTGTATGAAAGTTCAAGCTTATGTTTGTAGGATGGTTTTAACTCCGGATTACCCCTTGTAATATTTAGTGAATCTGAATAGCTTACAAACGGATTTAACTGGTCAATGCCAGGCCTTTTTATTGATTTTCTGTAAGAGAGTTTGAGTGAATTGGTTTTTCCAAATTTGCGCTGCAGATTAAATTGCGGCAACAAACAAAAATACCCTATAGTTGTATCGCTGTTAATCAATATGTCGGCATTTTCTCCCCTCAATCCTGCCTGGAAGGAAAATTCTTTTACCTTTCCTGCCATGCTTACATACCCTGCGTTGCGAACCTCCCTGTATTCCAAAAGGTCATCCGGAAATTCGTTGGAAATATAAAATTTATTGTCGTACCAATGTATTTCTCCCTGGTAGCCGGTCTCCAGTTTCAAAGTTTTATTCAGTGGTTGTATGTAATCTATTTTTGTGCGAAAGGTTTCTTTCTTATTTTTAGTTGTTTCATTACGAAGGATGGATGCACCGGTTGGAGTAATCCTGTCTGTTTCAAAATAATCTATAACGGAGCTAAGATCCACACTGCCCTTATAATCAGAGTAACTTATATCCATTGTCAGTTCCTGCAAAGGAGTACTATAACTTCTTTTATAAAACAGAGAGTAGTAGTGCGATACATTATGATTTTTCTGTTCATTGCCTGTTTTAAAAAAATTTGTAATAGAATCATTGACTGACAACTCGTTGGTAGTAACCATATCATATCCATCTTTGAACAAGGGGACCCTGTAGTTTCCGTAAAAGCTGAAAGAGTTTTTGTCATTTATGAACCAGTCCATACCATAGTGGAACTTATGGTATGTAAATGCCCCGTTTCCGGTTCCCTTCTGGTCAAGGATAGAAATATCATCATCCGAATACGATTCCCTGTATGTATCGAATGTCATATCTTCAAATCTCTCATAATGAAAATTATCAGACACAAAAAAACGCAGATTCTTATAGCCATATTCAATGTTGGCTGAATTATTACTAACTGTCTGGTACTGTATAGGAATTTCGGTCTCAATACGTCCGGTAATACCCGCTCTTGCCTCCTTTTTAGTAATAATATTGAGCACTGCCGATACATCTGCACTATATTTTGAAGAGGGATTGTCCAGCACCTCAATTTTTTGCAGGGATGCCGGGTTAAGCTGGGAAAGATATTCCCCGTCTCTTTGTTTACCATCCACGAAAATTAATATATTCGAACTTCCGTTGATGGTTATATTATTTTGAAAGTCCACACCCACAGTTGGCACTTGTCTAAGCATTTCCAGACTGGAATGAGAAGTGCTTGCCATTTGTTCATTCACAAGGTATACTGTCCGGTCCACTTCCTCTGTTGCTTTAAACATTTGTCCTTTTATTTCTACTCCCTCCAGCTCTACTGACTTTTTTCGCAGCCCAATGCTTCCAACTTCATAAGTTTGCCCCTCACTGTTAATAGTAATATGGTTTTTAAGGGTATTTTCATATCCCAGGAAATTCACAATAATGTAATAGTTGCCTGCAGGGATGTAAGAAAAAAGGAAATCACCTTTATCATCACTAATAACACCTTTTACCAGTGTTGAATCCGGCAATGAGTAAAGTGCGACAGAAGAATAACTAATAGGATTCAGGGAATCTGATTCAATGATTTTTCCTTTTATGTTACCCCTGATCTGGGCCATTAAAATTCCCGGTATACATAATATTATTAATAACAGTATGTGTTTATAATTAATTGATTTTTTGAATTGAAGTTTTTGATGGGATTTTACCGGTTTATTGGACATATTTTTTGCTTTAGGTTATACAACATAATATATAAGACGTCTATAGTTGTAAAAATATTACAGGAAATTCTGTTTTTTTTTCAGAATACTGTCAGGGGGGCATTGACAAGTCTGCTAAAGAATTAAAATATATTTTATGTAGATATTAAGGGAGCAAGAAAATTGATGAGCAGGATGTACCGATCCTCTGGATAATAAATATTGACAGCCTTTTGGCTGAGATCTTAATTACAATCCATACATTTTCATCTTGTTAAACAATGTTTTCCTGCTGATTTTTAAAAATTTGGCTGTTTCGGTACGGCTATACTGACACTTTTCCAGGGCCTCGAGAATAAGATCCTTTTCAATTCTTGAGCTGTGATTCTTCACATGTTCATCCAGGCTTGCATCTTCTGTAACAAGTTGTAACGACTGATCTCTGCTTTCTTTTATTCTGGCAGGAAGATAATCACTGGTAATATCTTCACATTTAGCTAAAATCATTGCACTTTGTATTGCATTTTGAAGATCACGGATATTACCCGGCCAGCTGTAATTTAAAAGCAGCTCCATAGCTGGTTTGGATATTCCTTTTACGGAAAGGCCCAACTCTTTATTAAATTGCTGAATAAAGGTTTCAACAAGGATAGGGATATCTTGCTGCCTTTCTCTCAAAGGGGGTATTGAAATAGAAAAAATATTCAGCCGGTAAAGCAGATCCAGCCTGAATTCTCCTTTTTGCACTTTTTCATCCAGTTTCATATTTGAGGCTGACAATATTCGAACATCTGCAGGAATGCTGTTCTTTCCTCCTAATCGTGTAACCTTTTTCTCTTCAAGCACACGCAGCAATTTAACCTGTGCATCAATAGGTAATTCTCCGACCTCATCCAAAAAAAGAGTTCCATTGTGTGCTTGTTCAAATTTACCAGGCTTTGATTCTTTTGCATCTGTAAAAGCCCCTTTTTCATATCCAAAGAATTCACTCTCCAGCAGTGTAATAGGTATTGCACCACAATTGACAGCTATTAGTGAGTCATTTTTACGGTTGCTTGAATTATGAATAGCCCTTGCAATAATTTCTTTCCCTACTCCGCTTTCACCCTGAATAAGAACCGGGGCATTTGTTTCGGAAACACATTTTGCTTCTTCAATTACCTGTTTCATCTTAGCACTGGTTGCAACTATACTGTCAAATGAGGTTTTAATAGCCAGCTGGTTTTTTAACCTGCTAAGTTCACTATTCATTTTAAAGTGCTCCATGCCTCTTTTTATAAGCAAAACCAGCTTATTGTTATCAAATGGTTTTTCAATATAATCATAGGCACCTGACTTGATGGCTTCAACAGCCAGATTAACCTGTCCGTGCGCAGTAATAATAATTACCGTTATTAGCGGATATTTTTCTTTGATCCTTTCCAGCACCTCAATACCATTCATGCCCGGCATATTCTGATCAAGCAATATTACTGCAGGATTCAGTCTGGGCAATAACTTAATTGCTTTTTCGCCATTTTCAACAGCAGAAACAAGATATCCTTCATCTGTTAATATTCGGGAAAGTATCTTGCGAATATTCTCTTCATCGTCTGTTATAAGTATTTTATCATTCATACTAAAATTTACATTCATTTATTTCAGATGTTATTTTTTCTGTTTTACAGGCAGCCTGATTTTCACCGTAGTCCCTTTGTTTTTTTCACTTTTTATCTCAATATCACCATTATGTTTATTAATGATACCATAAGTAATAGATAATCCTAACCCGGTTCCTTCATTCTTGGTTGTAAAAAAAGGATCGAAAATCCGTTCCAGATGATCTTTTTCAATACCACAGCCATTATCAGTAAATTCGACGAAACGTTCATTCACTGATCCCAGATCAGATTTGGAAGACCTTGTATCAATATTGATCACTCCTTCATCTTTATTAATAGATTGTATAGCATTTATCAGTATATTTAAAAAAGCCTGCATCAACAGGTTTTCATCTGCTTCAATTATTTCCGGTTCCGTATGATTATTAAAAATAATCCTGACACCTTTCTTTTTTGCAGTGGTATTTGAAAGCTTAATGATCTGCCCTATCAATTCCAGAATATTGGTTTTTTTAAATTTCACCTGCTGGGTTTTTGAAAAGGACAGCATTCCTTGTATTATATCATTAATGCGGTCAACTTCTTTAATAAGATCACCCACCATTTCCATATCTTGCTTATCAGTGATTTTATTCTTAAGGTACTGAATTGTACTGCGAATTATGGTTAACGGATTTCGTATTTCATGAGCTGCGCCTGCTGCTAGCTGTCCAAGCGTAGCCAACCTGTCGGAACGATACATCTTTTTAGTACGGTCTCTTTGTTGTTTCGATAAAAAGGCGTTCTCAAATGCAATACCAGCATGATCAAAAAGGGAATTCATTAACTCTATTTCTTTCTTTGGAATTTTTTCGGCTTTTTGATTTTTTAACAACACTATTCCCCTTACTTTATTCATTACCACAAAAGGATATATAAGTCTGATGTAGTTATTTTTAATAAGATTTTGTTCTCTTTCTGATAAAAATGATATAATATCAGGGTGTTCCTGAACCTGTAGAAAAGTTTTATTCACATTCAGCCAGAATACCAGCTTGTCAGATGGCAAAAAATAAATTGTATCGTTTAATTCTTTTTCATTTTTTTCTGCAGTTAAAATATACCGGTTCAGGTCCTCATTATAAAGCAAGATGTTGATATCATCAACACTAAGAGTAGCTTTCACTTTTGCCTTGAAATTGCTGTTAAGCTGATCAATATCCGTAATAATAGAAAGCGACTTATAAAACTCTGACAGCGTCTCCTTAATCCAGGTTTCACTTCGCCTGTTTTTTCTTTTTATGCTATTTAAAAATCTGGAAAATATCATAATACAAAATTAAACTAACACGGTAAATCACAAAAAAGAATGTGTAACAATTTACCCAAATTAATTAAAAATTTACTCAAATACAAGTAATTAAATCCAGGTTTATTTATCGTAAGCTTCATATAATGAGTAATATAGTTTAAATGGCATTAAAATTGAAAAAGAATACAAAAATGATTCAATGCATAAAGCTGTTTTTATTTTTATACTAACTGTTTTTACAGGTATAACTGCTTTTTCTAGAGACACGCTATACCTTACCTGCGATCATGCTATTCAAATTGCTTTAGATGAAAGTTATACGATAAAGTCGAATAACATCAGGAAACAATCTATGTACTTTAATTACCGGTACAACAAGGCCATGTTTAAGCCAAGGCTTGATTTCAATATTAACACACCTGTATGGCAGGAATCTGTTGTTCGGGTTGACAGGCCTGATAGCTTGCCAGTATATAATTCAAACGGACTGTTTCAATTGGGAGGAAATGTTAATTTTCAATATACTCTGCCTACAGGCGGATATCTTGGTTTGGCAACCAGCTTATACAGAGAAAATATAACAACCGTACTTGCCTCAAATAATGAAGAGTTTACTTCTGACCAGTTTTTTAGTAAATACTGGGTACAATTCACACAACCTGTTTTTACCAGGAATGAACTGAGAGAGAATTTAAAAGAAGCTGAATTTAATTATCAAAAAGCTGATTTATACTTTCAACGATCGCAAATTGATATTGTGTACCAGGTTACCCATGAGTTTTATGGTTTGTATAAATTGTTGAAGGAAGTTGAAATTGGGGAAGAAAAACTTAAAAATGCTGAGAGATCATATAAGATTGCCTTGTTAAAGTCGGGATCAGGCAGGATTGCCAGGGCCGATGTTTTAAGTGCTGAAGTTTCAGTTGCCAGGGATAAAGCTAACTTATTAAAATTATATAATGCCCTTAAATCGCAGGAAGATTATTTCAAGCAAATTATTGGAATCAGCCTGGATATACCTATCCGCATAAATACAGACCTTTCCTACCGGTTTTTTATTATTGATGATTCATTGGCAACAAATGAAGCATTAAAAAACAGGTATGACATAAAAGAAAGTGAGCTGGATATTAAATTAAATGATATTGAAATAGACAGGGCAAAACGGGAAAATGAATTTAAAGGTTATATATCCGCCTATTATGATTTAACGGGTATCAGCACTTTGCAATCATCAAATACAATGGATCTTATTGAATCATCGCATAATGATATTTCCAACAGGCCACCAAACAGGGGTGTTGCAGTTACGTTTAGTATCCCGATTTATGATTGGGGCAGACGGCAATCAAAAATTAAAGAAGCTGAATTCAAAATGCAGCAATCAAAATATTACCTGGAGGATCTTACCATTACAATTGAAAGGGGAGTACGGCAGGTAATAAGAACAGTAAGGGAGAGCCATGAACAACTCATTATTTATGAGAAAAATCTGGAAGTAGCAAGACAGGCATTTGATATTGCTTTGCTGCAATTTGAAAATGGTAACATCTCGAACCAGGAACTGTCGATTGAACGTGAAAAACTGGCAGGAATTCAGCTTGAATACCTGAGTGCTTTTATTGCATATCAGCTTGCAGTTAATGATCTTAAAAGAAAAACACTTTGGGATTTTGAAAATAACCGGAGTTATGTGGTGGAGGAAAATATGAAATTG
>CBFCXR010000049.1:0-13776 GCA_965602045.1 uncultured Bacteroidales bacterium
TGTTTCAAACGTTTATAATCCGTTATTTCAATGATCTTTCCGTTTATTTTTATGATATATATCACTATATGATATTTATCATAAAAATAATTTAAACAATTAGTATTTAAAAGCGTTTATTTATAAACATTGATATTAAAACAGATTTATAAGTATGATGTTTATTTAAAATAAATTTCATTGAAAATATAAAAATAAAAATGAAGAAACTTATAATCCTGGGATCCGGTACTGGTGGTACAATAATAGCTAATAAGATGAGAAAAGCTTTGGAGACAGATGAGTGGGATATTACTGTTATTGAGAAGGACAAAGTCCATTACTATCAGCCCGGATTCCTTTTTATTCCTTTCGGCGTGTATAAAAAGGAAGATGTAATTAAGCCTAAATATGATTTTATCCCTCCGGGAGTAAATATTATCTTTTCTGAGGTGGACAGGATAGATGGAGAGAAAAATGAGGTGAGTTTTAAAGATGGAGTAGTTTTAAAATACGATTATTTAGTTGTTGCTACCGGATCAAGGATAGTACCGGAGGAAACACCGGGATTAAAAGGGGAATTATGGCATAAAAACATTTTTGATTTTTATACTATTGAAGGTTCCCTGGCTCTGGCCGGTTTTTTTAAAACATGTGAAGGTGGTGATTTAGTTGTGAATATAGCTGAGATGCCTATTAAGTGCCCTGTAGCACCTCTTGAATTTGTGATGTATGCTGATGCCTTTTTCACCCAAAGGGGGGTACGTGATAAAGTGAATATCAAGTTTGTTACTCCACTTTCCGGAGCATTTACAAGGCCAAGAGCTTCAGCTATGCTGGGTAACCTGCTCAAGGAAAAGAATATTGAGATAATTCCGGATTTTAGTATTGCAGAGGTTGATAATGGTAAAAAGGTAATCAGGGATTTTGCTGATAAAGAAGTAAGTTTTGATTGTCTTATTACAATACCCGTGCATATGGGTGCCGAGATGGTCATTAAGAGCGGGCTGGGTGATGAGTTGGGCTTTATACCAACAGACAAACATACTCTGCAATCAAAGAAATTCAAAAACATATTTGTTCTTGGTGATGCCTCTGATATTCCAACCTCAAAAGCAGGTTCAGTAGTACACTTTTCTGCTGAAGTACTGAATGAAAATCTTTTATGTGCGATTGAAGGGAGACCTTTTACTGCTAAATATGATGGTCATTCAAATTGTTATATTGAAACAGGACATGGCAAAGGTGCATTAATAGATTTTAATTATGATACCGAACCATTACCAGGTCATTTTCCTTTTCCCGGCATAGGCCCTTTTGGACTACTTAGGGAATCGAGAATTAATCATTATGGCAAATTACTTTTCAGGTGGATTTATTGGCACATATTATTAAAAGGAAAAGAATTACCGATAAGTACGGAAATGTCTATGGCCGGTAAATATTTATAATTATGGATACAATAGTAAGGCAGGAAACAGATTTAGAAGATAAGCTAACGGTTATAAGCAGCAAGCTTGATAGTGTAATTGGTGAACTGGATTCTCTAAGGAAGGAAAGACAGAAGGTTGAGGATTTGATGAAAGACGTTTCAATTATAGGAAAAGATATATTTGAAACAACTGTTAACAGGTTAGATAAAGCAGGCATTGAAATTAACGGTCATGATCTTGAAAAGCTGGTCCTTAAAGTAATCAGGAACATAAACACATTTAATACCCTGCTTGATTTTCTTGAGAGCTCAAATGATTTCATTAAAGATATATCACCTGTGATCAGACAAATGGGACTGGATTTAATTAAAAAACTTCATAACCTCGATCAAAAGGGATATTTTGTATTTATTAATGAACTCCGGAATATCCTGGATAAAATTGTATCTCATTTTTCAGCTGATGATTTAAGATTACTTGCAGCTAATATAGTAACTATACTTGAAACGTTAAAGAATCTTACTCAGCCGGATATTCTTAAAGCAGCAAATAACGGTATTGAAATATACAAAAATCTGGATACGGATAATATAGAAGAAATTTCGTTATGGAAGGCTTTTCGAATAATGAACTCAAAAGACGGAAAACGGGCTTTGGGATTTATAATGACATTTTTAATGAATCTGACAAACAACACAGAACAAAAAACTTAAAATATTAATTCTAAAATTATTTAATATGGCAACTAAAAATATTAATGGTAATCAAGTTGAAATAAATGATGAGGGCTATTTGCTCAACTCGGATCAATGGACTGAGCAGATTGCATTAGAAATTGCTAAAGAAGAAGGTATCGATCTTTCTGATAAACACTTTAAACTCATCTCTTATTTAAGGGAGAGAAGTATGAATGGTGAATCTTTATCTCTCAGAAAAGTTGGAAAATCAGGAATAGTAGATATAAAAGAGTTTTATCAACTGTTTCCTGGTGCTCCTCTCAAGAAAGCTTCGAGAATTGCAGGGATTCCGAAGCCTGAAAGCTGTGTCTAAGAATATTAAATATTAAAATTTAATTAAAATGAATACAAAAAATAATCATCCATTAAAAAAAGTTCTTATTATTTGTGCTAAAGGGGCACTTGAAGATATTTATGCATCATTGGTTTTAGCAAATGGAGCTGCAATGGAGGGAATTGAAACAAAGATGTTTTTTACTTTTTTCGGCCTTGATGCTATAACAAAAAAGAAAATGAATCATCTCCATACTTCTACAGTTGGTAATCCTTCTTTGTCAATGCCCGGCGGACTGGCATTTCCTACATTTCTCGGGATGCTGCCCGGAGTGGAGGCTGGTGTATCTGTAATGATGAAGAAACAAATGGAAAAACTTGATATTCCACCGGTTGATGAATTTTTGGATATGATTACTGCAGGTGGAGGAGAAGTATATGCATGTAAGCTGGCAACTGATATGTTTAAAGTCAAAAAAGAAGACTTAACAGAACATGTAAAAGATATTATAACTGTTGGTGAATTTTATGAACTGGCTAGTGGTGAAGGAACACAGATTATTTTTACCTGATACGAAATAAAAATTTCAATTGATTATAATATTACTACCTGGATAATTTATTGCTGTTTTATAATTATGACGGGAAGTGTTTAAGTAACATACTATATACTACCCGTCATAATACCTGTAAACTTAACTAAACTGAATTATTTACCATTTCATTTTGCGTCCTTTGTGATGAGCAGAATTTTTACTTTTGCGATACATCTTGTTATTCAGGGCTTTTGCATCGAAATGTACTCTTTGTTCTTCACTCAGGAGTTCTCTGATTTCCTGATGTAATGCTGCCCTTTTCTTTGCCATCTCGGTTTTTATTGAGCCTATCTCTTCAATAACCTTATTTATTTTGTTCATATCAACAGTCTCAGCAGTTTGTAATGTTTTAAGCCTGGCATGTTTTTCATTCAATTCATTTTTAGATTTAAGCATGGCTTTCATATGAGTTGTTTTTAACTCTTTAATTTTTACAACCTGCTCTTCAGTAAGATCAGGCATCGACATGTGAATACTTGTACCATTATGCCTAGGGTTGTCCATTTTGTATTTCTGTTTATCTCCCTTTTGTGCAATTGCTGCCGGATTGATGCTTAGCAATACCAAGCCAATTAATAATCCGGATCTCATTAAAAATAACTTTTTCATTTTTATTTATTTTAAATTAAACATTTACTTGAATACGCCTCATCTAGGATGATGCGGCATTTTTTTAACTTTACCATGTCTTTTCTTTTCAGGCAGAAATGGATCATCAAAAAGCATGGATTTGAAATGCTGCGTCAATATTTTTTTCTGTTCTTTTTTACAAACACTTTTCATTTCAATAAAGTGCTTATATGTCTGATATTTAAGTTCTGCATGCAGTGATCCTATTTCCTGCGCGATTTCCTGTATCCTCAAAGTATCAGGCTTTTCAGATGCCAGTTCATTTATGAAGGCTACTCTTTTATCATGCATCTGACCTGTAATTTTCTTAGCTTCACGGTAAAATTTATGTTTTGTAGTTCTGAAATGCTGATGTTGACTTTCATCAAGTTTCATGCTGTCAATAAAAGATCTTACTCCGTGGGATCCAGTGTATTCTTTTCCTGACGGAAATTGTTTCAGATCTCTGTATTCATTTCTTGCATTTATGCTGTATAAAATTGTAATTATCGCAGAAATATTTACAATGAGAAGAATAATAATCAGCCAGATTAGTATTCTGTGTTGAGTAAAATAGGTTTTCATTTAATTAATATTTTCAGTTTCAAAATCTTCAGATAATAATGCTGTTTCTACCGATTCATGCTGCAAATCATTTAAATAATAAGTTTCAATTTGAAGTTCCGGAACATTACTAACGTATTTACTGTCAAAATAAGTACCAAGCTTAATACCTGCAAAAATCCCGAAAACTACCACAATCAATATTAATACAGGGCGCAACAACTTTGCAGCAGAAGTGATAACAGCATTTGAGTTATAATCGTAATTGTTGATCTTTTCCTGGATTCTTGTGTATAAAAATGAATTTATTTGCGGCCTTTTTTCCTTTTCAATTATTTCTAAAGCAGATGTTAAATTAGCAGCAAAATTTCTACAAACTTCACATTCGTGTAAATGAGACTTAATTTCTTCTCTTTTTTCCCGGGTAAGATCTCCTTCAAGATAAAATATCAGATTTCTATGTATATTATTACATTTCATTTTAAACTGTTATTATTTGTTTGACACTCATAAATATTAAAACTAGCGGTTTACTAATTATTTTTTTTATAATAGTAATATAATTTTTTCTGGAGGTTAATTTTTGCTCTGTGTATAAGTGATTCAACAGCCGATAAAGTTGTGTTCATGATTTCGGCAATTTCCTTATAAGATAAATCATCATATTTGTTTAGTATAAAAGAGATGCGTTGATTTGCTGAGAGTGAGTTAACAGCCTGATGTAATATCCTTGCTTTTTCAGTCTGTTCAATATTTTTCTCCGGATGAAGATTATTATTATCTTCAATTTCCCCCACAGAGTGCTTATCAGTTATAATTAACGATTCAATGTTATCAAGATATTTCCATATTTTGTTCTTGCGCATGTAATTAAGGGATTTATTCACGGCAATCCTATGTAGCCAGGTTGATAGTTTTGCATCTCCGCGGAATTTTTTAATTGACTGATATACCTCAATAAACACTTCCTGGGCAACATCTTCGGCATCTTCCGGATTATGAAGAAATCCTGTACAAATTTTAATTACTGATAACTGATGTTTTTCTACAAACAATTTGAATGCCTGCTGATTCCCGCGGCTTATTTCCGATACAAATTCCCTGTCTGTCATTGTTATGATTAACTCAGCCTAAGTCATGGTAGTATTTATTATTTATCAAATCTCCAGTTTTTCCATGCTTCATTCCCATCAATACTATAAATTGTTTGTGGATTTTGTTCTTTATTATTTATCATCACTGATTTTATCGCGACATTTTCTTTCAGGTATTTTGATAGTTCTCCGTAAGATACTTTACCTTCACTTTCCTGCAGTTTCTTAAGCAGGTAGTAAGTGAACATACCGTGTCCTTTTTCTTTATAAGGCAGAGAGGACTGTTCCCCACTACTTGCTGAGAAAATAACAATATTTCCAGGTAATGGATTTTCTTTTGGTTTTACTTTAATGCCCCTGGCTGCCAGCAAACCCTGGTTTCTGGCTCCTCCGCTGAAACATGCATCTAAAAAAACAGTAATTTTTTCCGAAGGATATTCAGCCAGCTTTGCATAAACATCTTTCAGTTTAATTGCAAACTGTAAATCTGTAGCGTTAACATCTACGGGAATAATATAAGGTTCCCGGGTTAATTCATCAGGAAAACCATGTCCTGCATAGTAAAAATATACTTTGGCTTTACTATCTGAATTTTTTATAATTAAACTTAATTTGTTTAAAGCCCTTTGCATTTCAATGGCACGTGCATTTTCCATGTAAATAATATTATCGTCAGGTATCCCTAACGTTTTTATAGAATATTCACGGAAAATATTTGCATCCGATTTAGCAAAATCAACATCAACTTCACTATGCAAATCAGTTTGAAATGAACTGTAATCTTCGTTTCCAACAATCATCGCAAAGCAGTATTCACATTTCCTGGAAATTGTGGGAATATTAATATTTACTTCCGAGTAAATTCTGTCAGATGTTTCCGAGACCAGGGCCTGTGGCTTTTCAGATTGAGTATTGTCTTCATCGGTCTTAATAGTA
The DNA here is from genome assembly GCA_965602045.1 of uncultured Bacteroidales bacterium. Classification (GTDB taxonomy): domain Bacteria; phylum Bacteroidota; class Bacteroidia; order Bacteroidales; family UBA10428. The sequence continues at coordinate 6,222 of CBFCXR010000049.1, forward strand.
GCTGTTTCAAAATCTTCTAATGACCTGAACTTATCAGCTTCAATTCTTGCGGTTAAATCATTGTATTGAATTTGTATATCTTTTGTTCTGCTAAGAATCAATTGATCCTGGCCTTCCCTGAAAGTTAACAGTTTAAGGGAGTTTATTCCATAAGCAGCCGACGGATCAAACTCAATGAAATATGATCTGCCTGCCTTAACATTCAAGACCAGTATATCTTTAATCTTTATTTTTTCTTTTACTTTAAGGAAAAACTTACCTTCCACAAACCTTTTTGTAATAATCCATTCTTCTCTGGGTTCTGCAGAAAATGCGGTATTTATTCCTTTAAATAAACCAACTGCTTCATTATCAAATAATATTGAATATTTTACGCCCGCATTAGTTGATTTTGCCAGTCGATGGATATAGATAACCGCATAATTTTCGGTATTTTCATTACCTGACGGTTCTTTTAGATCGTAAGCATCTGATGTAATTAACAGTGCTAAAAATGAGATAATTACTCTTATCATTTTAGTTGTAAATAATAGCGTATCAAATTCTGCAAGTTATCAAAAATACCAGTAAAATCATTATCCGGCTATAATAATAATTCCCATAAAAGGACCTGAGCTAAAGGACCAATTATGGGAACTTGTTTCAGCTTAAAGAAAGATAAGTATATTCTAATTTTTCAGTTTACCTAATTTAGTTGTTACTTTAACTTTCGTAACAGAATAAAAAATAGGGAATCCTGTCTTCTCTGTCTCATATTGAGGATATAAAATAATATCATACCCGGGATTCTCTTTTAAAATATTGTAAATAGCATAGAGTTGTGGATAGAAAGCTGCCTGATTCCCAATAATAGTATATATAGCTTGGGTAGGCGGACCTTCAACTACACCATACTTTTTATTGAATAATCTTGCCCAGTCGATCATCAGAATTTTTTCTACTGTTGCTTCACCAGTAAGCTGATTCGAAATTTCAAAATCATCTTTATTAAACTCTATGTAATTGGCAGGACTCTTTCTTGACAATGTTGATACAGAACAACCTGACAACAAAGCAAAAACTAAAATCAGTGAAAACAGAATGTTAATTTTTTTCATAGTTACGAATTTTAGGATTATTTATAATTTTTTAAATTTTAAAATTTAGGATAAAAATATACTTTAAACGTTAGTATTCTATAAAAAAATTTGCTAGCCTTTATATTATTTTTTAGTTAGTTTTATGTTATATGCAAGCCAATAATTTACTCAATTATTTGTCGTCTAATTTACTTAATTGAACTTAGAATTACAAAAAAAAAGATTATTTATGTATGTTATGCTAAACTATTTAAAATGAGATATATAGACTGTTATAAATGTTTAACTCTCACATTTTTTTCTCAATTAAAATAATTGTTACATAATAGTGCTACCAGCTGTTCAATTCTTAATAAATATAAAATCTCCGCCTTCATCCCCTGCATTTTTAATTACTCCGAATTGCGGGATATTTTCACTGTTATTAAGTACGGCAGGTTTGAAGCTAAAGAAAAGCTTTTCAGCAGGAAGAAATTCATCCTGATTTTCCATAAGATTTTTAGTTAAGTAATGAAGAAAGACACTTTCATCCGGAACTTCCTTAAGAGTTCCGCTGGTCATGGCTTTTTTGCTGGGCAGTTTATATAAACGTGACATTGCTTTTGATGCGTTAGAAAAAGCGGCGCGCGTCTTAAATATACCTCCGCTAAAACAGGCATCTGATATCAATAATGTATGCCTTGCCTTTATACCGCTGATATATCCGGTAATTGTGCTGTTTCTAATCCAGCAGGCAGTATTGTTTAATTTTGCATTTGATGGGAACCAGTAACCTTTAAGTGTTCTTTCATCCCAATATCCATGTCCCGCATAGAAAATCAATAAATTATCATTTTCAGTTAATTTATTTTCTATTTTATCAAAAGCTGAAATTATCTCTTCTCTTGTTACGTTTGTAAGCAGGAAAATATCTTCTTCATTGAATGTATATCTGGTTTTTAATATTTCATGTATTTTTCTTGCATCCCTTACCGGATTGTCCAAATCGGTTATCGATGGATCATCATAATTGCTAATGCCAATCAACAATGCATAATATCTTGCTTCTAATGCTGTACTTGCAGTTTCATATTCCGGTTCCTCAGTTATATTTTTGGTATTAACATTTTCAGTTTGGATTCTATTAACTATAAGGATTTTTTTACCGGTGTTCCTTTTAGGATCGAGTGCCTGGATAGAAATTTTATTTTCTCCTATTCCAAGAAGTACCTTTGCCTGGAATGAACCATCTTCCTGCAGATGCGCTTCCTCTCCATTTACAGAAACTTCATATATTCCGCTTACATCCTCCGCTTTCCCCTCGATTATTATGTCCTTATCCTCAACAAATGCTGTGTCTGATAAATTAAATTCAGGACAGTTAATTAATATATCCGGAGGATTGTTGTCTTGTGCCGGCTTATCTTTGTTAATTTCTTCAGCCGTTTGAATATCGCTGATCTCGCTTTCTGTACTTTGCTCTTTTGCTTTAGTTACATATGCCTGTAGCCTGATATTCTTTTCACCCTTATCAGGAATAATTGAATTACCTCCATCATTTAAAAGGCTCCAGGTTCTGGGAATATTTATCCTGCAGGCATCCAAAAGAATCGTTATACGCCTGGCCTGTGAACTTTCCAGCTTTTTGAAAACCTCATCAACAGTAACAGCAAAGGCAGGATCAGTTTCTATTACATCAAGTGGTAACAGACTTACTTTACCGGAAGGCCCTCCTTCCAGATATTTACCTGAGAAATAAAATATCAATTCACTTTGCTTTCCTCCCTTCTCTGCTTGTCTGATTAATTTTGACAAATACAGTTTGATATGGGTTGTTGTTGCATCTGTATAAAAAGAAATATTTCTTTCCGGGATATTCAGATCATTAACAAGGTACTGCTTAAATCTTTCAGCGTCATAAATTGCACGAAATGCATTTTCTGTATAATCCGCTCTGTATTGCTGGTAATCCTCATTGCCAATAATAGCCACATATGTATTGATTGGGTTACTGATCTGCAAGTAAGGCAGGGATATCTGCTGGGTGTAAGATGTTATTAGACTCAAGGCAAATAATACGAATGAAGAGACAACTTTTTTCATCCCTGTTATTATTTTGTAACTATAAACCTCTTTTGACTTTATCCGGATTTCTTTTTATAAACCCATCAGTTTCTCAAGCTGTTGTTCGTTCACCTTAAGTTTATCCTTAATCTCCTGTCTAACAACTTTTTTAGCAATTTCAAGGGATTGTCTGACATCATAAAATAATCTAACCTGGACTTCAATTTTATCTTTACCGATATCCTTGTGGAGTTTAAAGAATGGATTTACATAACCCAGCTGAGTAGCAATTATATTCTTGGAAGATTGGACTATTTCAGTGACTGAAGCTGCATCTTCAGTACTTAGCTGAGCATTACCAATATTTCCTGAGATAAGGGATGATACGTTTGTTTCTATTAAACCGGCAAGCTGCAGTTTACCCATTTCTATAGCCTGCATTTCACCAGCTGTCTTCGATTCGGCAACAGCATTACCATCAGCTGTTATGTACAAAGGATTTCCATTATCATCCTCAGCATATTGCCTCATCCATGCATTTTCGATAATCTTGTCAAGTGGAAGCGATCCGGGAGGTACATACCATCCGTCTCTTTTCATGCGTTTGGCCTCTTTACGTGCTTCTCTGATAGCCTTATCCTTAATTTCTTTTTTAAGCTCTCTTTCAGTTTGCTGAGCATAAATTGAACCTGCTGGTAAAATAATACCAGCAATTAAGATTAAAAATAATATTCTTTTCATATTAAATAATTTAATGTTTAAAATTTAAAATTAATAAGCTTTTTTATAATGATTCAATTATAATCCTTTATTATTTTATGGATTAATTTATTCAGTAAAAATGGAAATTTTACAGGAAACATAATATTTAGCAAGTTTTGGGAAATCCAGAATAAAATTTGTTAAATGATTTATTATTAGTGAAAAAGTTTACTCTTCGAAATCTACATAAATTTTCCCAGTAAAAAAAATTAGCATAGAAATTATTTAAATGTATCGGAATTGTATAATTAGAAAGGGGACAGCGCCCAAAAAAATAAGGGCGCTGTCCCCTTTATTAAATAAATTTTGTAATAAATATTAATTCCTAGTACATTTGACATATTAACCAACAGAGCACTAAAAAATGACTCGTATTTTAATAATATCTGTTTTTTTAATACTTGTGCTTAATATTATCACTGCTCAGAAAATTGTGAAAGTTACCGGTGAGTTTCAGATAGAGCTTACTAAAGATAAGAGCAGGCTGGATATTGAGAAGAAGGTCAGGGAACTGGCTACTATTAATGCACTTGAAAGAGCATTTGGCAGAGTAGTTATTCAGGGTAATTCAACTTATCTGACTAATCTTAATACCGGACAAAAAGCTGAAACCAAATCAGTTTTTAATATGATCGCAAATACCTCGGTAAAAGGAGAGGTACTTGAGATAATAGATGAGAAATATACTGACATGCCGGGATACAAATATATAAACGGAGTAAAGACAACCATCACTGAAATAAGATGCGATATTACAATCAAAGCGATGGAACTGATAACCCCGCCAATTGAATTTACTGCTTTTCCTCTTGGGTGTTTGAATATTGATTGTAAGAAAACCAGGTTTAAGGATAATGATGATTTCTATTTCTATTTTAGCAGTCCAATAAGCGGCTACCTGTCCATTTTTCTTGATGATCGTAAGAATTCATACAGGCTTTTACCTTATAGAGAAATGCCTGGTAAATATGAAAGTGGAATGCCGGTGAAAGCAGACAAAGAGTATTTTCTTTTTTCAGATCATCCGGGATTTGATTATTTTGAGGAGGAAGAAAGCTTTGTTAATACCTACCAGCTTTATGCTGAATCACTTGAGGATATGAACCGGTTATTTATCATTTTTTCCAGGAATCCGATGAATAAGCCCAGGCTGCAAAAAGATATTGATAAGGAAGTATTGTCCGGTAAAGAAATAAGTGAGGGCTACCAGATTCCCGAATCCCTTAAGTCGGAAAATTTTCAGAGCTGGTTGATTAAGAACCGCAGCTATGGGAGAGAGGATATGCAGGTGGATATTATCGATATAACAATATCAAAAAAATAATTATATCCAAATCAAAAATTGAATACATAATATTTGATTAGGCCATAATTAATTTAGTGTTGATTCGGGGAAGTTATCTTAGATAATGCTTTATCGATAGAAAAAATCAAATTTGACCATTCAAAACTTACTAATCTTTGGCTTTTGGAATTTTTAGAAATGCCGGTCCTTTTTTGTTCAAGATTTATTCTGCTTAATGCCTTTCTGGATAATATTCTTGCTTGCTGAAAAGCAGTTTTATTACCAATTTTCTTTGGCAGGTTTAATCTGTTTGCCGATAATCTTGTCATAATACTTATCCTGTCTTACCTGTTAATTATAAAGCATTTATGATTATAACATTGTATTATAAAGTTAATTAAGTATTTATCTAAGTTCAACTATTAATTGATGATTTAAGTTATCCTGATAAGATGATATTTGTCACTGTTTCGTTAATCATTAAAAAGTATTTATTCTAATAATAAGATCTTTGAATGACAACCTGTGATATTTTATTCTGATAGTGAAACATATTTAACTTATTTTGAAGGAATTATGAATGTAACCATGGTAATCAAAGCATTACTGCTCAGTATGAAGGATACTATTTCTTTGAAAAATAACTTGTTTAGTATTATTTTTCAAGTAATTAAAAAAATCTTATTTTTGTAGTATATTGATATTGATTGTTAACAGTTAAAAAACATAAACAATAGGTACTGGTTAGTGTGCCTGAGCTAGAACATTATCCTTATAATATTTATGTTAGAGGATGTTAATATCAATCCAAAAAATGCAATTATAAGCAGAGATATATTTTGCATTTTATTATATGGATATTGTATATAGTACTTTGAAAGTTATGGTAATGAAAAATAGAAATTTATAATTCAAAAAGACCTTTAAACTCTCATTTTTTAAGAATTAAACATATCCTGATTTATTACTTTGAAGTATTGAACTTCATTTTTGTTAATGCGTGTATCCGGAACTTGAAATTTTAAAATACTGCTGATATGTATTATAAATTAACTGGTTTTTAAAGTAATTAATTTGTTTAAAATTAATAAATTATTAAATGCAAACCCATGAGCAAGAAACCTGCATATGATGAACTTTTATCACGCAATTTGCAATTAGAAAAGAAAAACAGGGAATTGGAAAAGGAGCTGAAAAGACGCGGCAGCAATGAGTATCGCAAATTATGTGAGGGAGAGGATAACTTACTGCTATATAACGAGATTATGGATAATATGGCAGAAGGAGTTATCCTTGTGCGTATTTCTGACTTTATTATCATTTATACAAATTCAAAGTTTGATGATATGTTCGGTTATGAGGCAGGGGAGTTGTTAAACAAGCATATTCGTAATATTCATGCAGAGGGTATGGAAAGTGTAGAGAAAATGAAACTTGAAATATTAAACTGTTTCGAAAAAGGTACCTATTGGAGGGGTGAAGTACAAAATATAAAAAAGGATGGAAAATATTTTTGGAGCCATATAAATATATCAGGTTTTGAACATCATACTTTTGGTGAGGTTTGTATAGCGATTCATGAAGATATTACTAACCGAAAAATTCATGAACAAAGAATTGCAGAGAGTGAAGAAAAATTCCGGATTATTTCTGACCAATCAATGTTAGGTATTTTAATTCTCCAGGACAATATACTAAAATATGCCAATAAGGCGGCATCCCATATTACTGAGTTTTCTTTTGATGAGAAACCGGTATGGAGGGCAGAAGATATATATAAAAATATTCATCCTGATGATAAAGCATTTGTAATGCAGCAGGTTGAGAAGAAACAGACAGGAGATAAACATGTTGTGCCGCATTATGCAACTCGTATTATCACTAAAACAAATAATGTAAAATGGATTGAAATTTATTCAAGAACTGTTCAATACAAAAACAAACCGGCCGATTTGATTACAATGGTAGACATTACAAATAGTAAAATGATTGAAAAAGACCTGAAAGAAAGTGAAGAAAAATTCAGGAGTCTCTTTTATAATGCACAAGGAGGTATGTTCAGATCAAGTATTGACGGGAAAAAGTTTCTGGATTTGAACAATAAGATGGCCGACATTCTGGGATATACCAGATCGGAAATGATAAAGATGAAACCTACTGATATATGGATTGACAGGACGGCAAGAAAAAGAATACTGGATATCCTGGATAAAAAGGGTTCGATTTCCGATTATGAAATTCTCGTTAAAAGTAAGGATAACAAAATAAAAGCATTAGTTGTTTCAGTAAGGCTCTATAAGGAATATGGATATATTGAAGGTAATGCAATAGATATAACAGAGCGTAAGGAATCACGTGAAGCACTGGAAAAGAGTGAGGAACTATA
>CBFCXR010000050.1:0-13495 GCA_965602045.1 uncultured Bacteroidales bacterium
CCCTACCATGAGAACCGGAATCTCACGTTCTATCCTGTTAAACTACGGGACCAGGGTGACTTTTCTTTCTTCTGTATCGGGTTGGAAGCTCCTTCTAAATTTTTACCTTTGTGTTGGTCTGAGCAAATTGTAAATGTGCTTGTATAGATTGGATTTACGTTTCCGATAATAGGTTAAGCAAGTCAATGTTTAAATAAATAATTTCTTTCCCCACTTTTTCTGGAACCATTATCCCAAATTCCTCCATTTGTCTGAGGTATTTTTTTGCAGTGTTAATGCTTTTAATGCTTTGTCCAAGTAATGTTTTCGGACTTACATAGGGTTGTTCAAAAATCTTTTCTATTGTCTCCTTGCGGATGTGCGGTAGATTATGGTTGACTAGTTCATGAGTTTTTTGGAACAGATGGTCTATCTCGTGAATCTTGTTTATTGTATAAATTGCTGTTTCTTCAACAGCTTTAAGCATGTAAAGAATCCAATTTTCCCAATTTTGGAGTGTAGTCACTTTATTCAGAAGAGCATAGTAGTCATCCTTGTTTTCAATGATATATGCACTTAAATAGAGAATTGGAACATCCAATAGTTGCTTTTGAATCATTAACAGTATACTTAAGATTCTTCCGGTTCGTCCATTTCCATCTCTGAATGGATGTATTGCCTCAAACTGATAGTGCGAAATAGAAAGTTTTATCAAAGGGTCGTATGAGTATTTTTCATCATTATTTATGTACTCAATGAGATTACTCAGCTTTTCTTTAATAACCTTTTCTCCTCTTGGTGGAGTATAAACAACAGCGTCCCCAAGTAAACCTCTACCCCTTTTTTTAATGATCGTCTCGGTTTGTGGCGGGCGGATACCATCTTTTACTTCCTTGATTTCCTGATATATTTTTATTAATAAAGCGGTATCGAACATCTCATTTTTTTTAATACTCTGATATCCTTCCCACAATGCTTGTCGGTATCTTAACACCTCTTTTACATTGCCTTTTAATTCTTTATCATTACCCGAAAGTGCTTTATACAGTTCGTCGTCAGTAGTGAAAATATTTTCGATTTCAGTACTTGCTTTTGCTTCTCGAAGGGAGATAGTATTGACCAACATTGATTGATTCGGAAGTGTTTTTGCAAATCCTTTTAGTTCTGCGAGTGCTTTGTTGGCTTTGTTTACCGCCTGCATCATTTCAACATTAATTACCTTCTCATCAGGAGGCGGTAATAGTGGTAAATGATTGTAGGGTTGGTTACTTTCGTATGGAATTGGCTTTGACATTATATTTTGTTTTTATCAAAAGTAATAATAAAATGACAGATAAAGTATATAAATGTCAAATTATTATAATTATTGATTTTTTCAATGATTATTGTCAAGTCTTGACAGTAAAACGAAGAATTGTCAAATTTTCCTATTTTTTGACAGATGAACAAGAAGAAAATGCATACCTTATTATGCTCAGTTACTTGTTTTACATTTACTAGAAATGATTATTAATATTATTTGGTGTGTGAGATATTAAGCTTTAATGCACCGTACGGAAAAACCATTCTTCTTATTGTAGCCTTCCCTGCCTGCATAACTGCTTGTGTTTTGCATTCCCCAGTGAAAGGCACTTGTAGATAAGTCCTCAGTAGAGGACAACCAGTAACCGGTAATACCCATGGGATTTAAAATGTCGAACCAGCCTAAGTAATCACGACCGACACCCGGAAGGGCAGTAAAACCGATTTCATTGGTTGCGTCTGTATTTGGGGGATTCCAATGCGTCGTACCGGTTTCTTTCAATTTAGCGCTTGCTACGCTTTGTCTGCTGAGATATTCGGTTAAAACAGTCCACTCTGAGTCAGTTGGTAGGTGTCATCCGGTGGGGCATAGTATGCCGGTGTTCACTGCATACCAATTATATAAAGCGCAATAAGTTTGCTTGTGTGCAGCATCATTATTGTACCAGCAATAAGCAGTTTTGTTATCATTTGCATCATCCTGAGTTCGATTTTCCCTGAAAAGCTCATTTTTAAGGATGGAAAATATCGAATACCCAGAATCAAAGAAGTATAATCAATACTTCTTACAGTTGACAAGACTTTCGGTGAGTCAGAAAAAAAACGACCGGCGAAAATAAGCCGGTCATCCCTTCTTGTGATCCCGAGAGGACTCGAACCCCTACCATGAGAACCGGAATCTCACGTTCTATCCTGTTAAACTACGGGACCAGGTAAAAAATATAACCTCACAAAGGTACCCTTTGAAAGATAATTATACAAATAAATTATGTTACTCACTCACTCGGCTGGAGCCAAGCGAGTGTTTGGGATTTGGGATTTGTTATTTGGGATTTGTTATTTGGGATTTGTTATTTGGGATTTGTTATTTGTTTACCCCGTGAAATAATTTTGTTTACAAAATTAAAATCTTCGATTTTATTTCATGGGGTAAATTTGTTATTTATAAATCGGACTTCTTTAATCAATCAATTTTTTTACATTTGTTGCTTGAATCGAAAAAATTTCACTTTTATGGAATACAATTTCAGGGATATAGAGAAGAAATGGCAAAAATTCTGGGATGAGAAAAAGACTTTTAAAGTTGAAATTGACCATTCCAAACCAAAATATTATGTTCTGGATATGTTTCCCTATCCCTCGGGAAGCGGTCTGCACGTCGGTCATCCGGAAGGATACACAGCTACAGATATAGTGAGCCGCTACAAAAGGATGATGGGCTTTAACGTGCTTCACCCTATGGGATGGGATAGTTTCGGACTGCCGGCAGAGAATTTTGCCATAAAAACAGGAACACATCCGCACGACATCACTGAAAAAAACATTCAAATCTTTAAAAGGCAGTTAAAATCCATTGGCTTTGACTACGACTGGGACCGTGAAATAGCTACAAGCCACATTGATTACTATAAATGGACACAGTGGATATTCACAAAATTATACAACAAGGGACTTGCTTACGAAGATGAGATATACGTAAACTGGTGTCCCGAATTAAAAATTGTGCTTGCAAATGAGGAAATTGTTGATGGAAAGTCAGAATTAGGAGGACATCCGGTAATCCGCAAACCTATGAAGCAATGGATGCTGAAAATTACCGAATATGCTGAGCGCTTACTTGTAGATCTGGAAGATGTTGAGTGGCCTGATAATATTAAGGAGATGCAGAAAAACTGGATTGGAAAATCGGAAGGTGCATCTGTAATATTCAATATTGACGGTCATGACGAAACTATAGAAGTATTTACAACAAGGCCCGACACATTGTTTGGTGCAACATATATGGTTCTTGCACCCGAACATACGCTGGTAAAGAAAATTACTACTGCCGAATACAGACTCGTAACAGACAATTACCTTGAAAGTGCTGCCGGGAAATCAGACCTTGAAAGAACTGATTTAAGCAAGGAGAAAACAGGTGTATTTACAGGAACATATGCAATAAATCCCGTGAATAACCAAAAGATACCTGTATGGGTTGCAGATTATGTATTAATTTCATACGGAACAGGGGCAATAATGGCTGTACCAGGCCATGACCAGCGCGACTGGGAATTTGCAAAGAAGTATAATCTCGAGATTATTGAAGTATTAAAAGGCGGCGATATAACACAGGAAGCATTTGAAGAAGACGGGATACACGTTAATTCAGGTTTTATTGACGGCCTCAACAAGACAAAAGCTATTAAAAAAATAACAGACTGGCTGGAAAAAAATAACCTTGGAAAAAAAGAGACTAACTACAAGCTGCGTGACTGGATTTTCTCACGTCAGCGATACTGGGGTGAGCCATTTCCGGTACTAAAATATGACGACGGGACAGTAAGATGCCTTGATGAAGATGAATTGCCGGTCACATTACCAATGGTCGACAAATATGAGCCTTCAGGAACAGGAGAATCCCCACTTGCAAATATTGAATCATGGTTATATGTTACTGATCCCAAAACAGGGAAAAAAGCAACCAGGGAAACAAATACCATGCCCCAATGGGCAGGTAGTTGCTGGTACTATCTTCGCTTTTGCAATCCGGACAATAATAAAGAACCATGGTCAAAAGAATCTGAGAAATACTGGCTGCCCGTTGATTTATATATCGGTGGCGTTGAACATGCGGTGTTACACCTCCTCTATGCCCGTTTCTGGCATAAGGTATTATATGACCTGGGATATGTATCTACTAAAGAACCTTTCAAAAAATTAATAAACCAGGGACTGATCCTCGGTGAAGACGGGGAAAAAATGAGTAAATCACGGGGAAATGTAATTAACCCTGACAAGGTTGTGGGAGATTATGGAGCAGACAGTTTACGGCTCTATGAAATGTTTATGGGCCCCCTGGATAAGGTTAAACCCTGGGCAGAAAATGGCGTTAAAGGCGTATTCAGTTTTTTGGTAAGGGTTCATAAATTCTTTGCTGATCTAAATAATTTACATGACAACGATGAGGATATTGAAACTCTTAAATTATTACATCAGTCAATAAAGAAAGTACAACAGGATATTGAAAACTTACATTTTAATACTGCTATTTCACAAATGATGGTATTTACCAATAACTGTATAAAGAAAGGCAAAGTAAAGAAATCCACTGCCAGAGATTTTATTAAAATTTTATCTCCTTTTACCCCTCACATATGCGAAGAAATATGGGAAATATATGGAAATTCCGAAAGTATAAATAAAGAATGCTTTCCTGAATTTAATGACGAATATCTTAAAGAGGAAATATGTGAATATCCCGTTTCCTTTAATGGCAAATTAAGATTTAAAGTAGAATTACCTGTAGATATGTTAAACGAAGAAATAGAAAGAACAATCCTTGAACACGAAAAAGCTCAAAAATGGTTAACAGGTAAGCAAGTAAAAAAGATAATTATTGTGCCGAAAAAAATAATAAATGTGGTAATAGCATAACAATGAAAAAAGGAGTCATTTATATAGTTATTCCCGTAATATTCATTTGTCTGATCCTTCTCTTCTTTTATTTCTTTTCTTTAAAAAAGCAGTTAAATAATGAATTAGTTATTTCAGCAGAATATGATACAATTGAAATCACAGCACCGGAAAATAAATTGTATGGCATACCGGTTGATTCCTTCTACGTTGAATCTGGTATAATTAAGAAGAATCAAAGCCTATCTCAGATTTTTGCAAAATATAATCTACCTGACGGCAGTTTCAATCAAATCCTGACAAAATCAAAAACTGTTTTCAATTTAAGAAAAGTACGATATGGAAACAAGTATACCGTCTTCTTATCAGTTGATACTTTATACGAAGTTAAATATTTTGTTTATGAGCATACTCCCATAGAATATGTTTTATTTGATTTAAGAGACAGTATAAATATTGAGTTATGCAAAAAGGAAGTAAAAGTTATTAATAAGGTTGCATCAGGTGTTATTAAATCATCTTTATGGAATGCTATTAAAGATAATAATCTTAATCCTATATTAGCCTTTGAATTATCTGAGATATATGCCTGGAGCATTGACTTTTTCGGACTGGCAGATGGAGATAGCTTTAAGGTTATATATGACGAATTATACGTTGATACTACCTCTGTTGGTTTGGGGGAAATTCATGCAGCATATTTCAGACATTTGGATAAAGACTTTTATGCTATACCCTTTGTTCAGGACAGCACAACAAGTTATTATGATTTAAATGGAAAAAACTTAGTAAAAGCCTTCTTAAAAGCACCTTTAAGATTTTCACGGGTGAGTTCAAAATATTCTCATAGCAGACTGCATCCGATACTTAAAATACGCAGGCCACATTATGGTGTTGATTATGCTGCTCCGATAGGTACACCTGTGCATGCCATCGGAGATGGAAAAATAGTTAAAATTTCATATAGTAATAGTGCCGGCCGCTTCATTAAAATCAGACATAATAGTATATATACTACTACTTACTTACATTTGAGCAAATTCAGCAAAGGAATAAAAACAGGAGCATTTGTAGCGCAAGGTGATGTTATTGGATATGTAGGAAGTTCGGGATTGTCCACCGGCCCTCATCTTGACTTCAGATTTTATAAAAACGGTAATCCTGTAGATCCGCTAAAAGTAGAAGCTCCTTCACTGGAGCCCATCAGAGAAGAAAATATACAGTCATTTGATTCTGTTAAAACAGTAATCGTACAAAAGCTAAAATCTTCGTCGGCCATCTAGATTTTATACTCCTCCGTCGGATTTATAACCCGGAATCCACAATTACTTTTTCGATAATTGCCGGATAATGTTTATACTCCAGCTTATGTACTTTTTCAGCTAATAATTCAGGCGTGTCAGTCTTATTTACTTTACATCTTGCCTGAAATATTATATTACCTTCATCATATTTTCTATTAACATAGTGTATGGTTATTCCTGTTTCATTCTCTTTGGCATCAATAACTGCCCGGTGAACACTCATGCCGTACATACCTTTACCCCCAAATTTTGGTAACAAAGCAGGATGTATGTTTATTATCCTGTTTGTGAACTTATCAACAATATTCTCAGGAACCAACCAAAGAAATCCAGCTAAAATAATCCAGCTAATCCCATTTTCTGTCAGGAAATCGAGAACTTCACCAGTTTCATAAAGCTCCTTTCTGTTAAATATTCTGGTTGGAATATTATACATTTTTGCTCTTTGCAAAACATATGCATCTTCCTTATTTGAAAGAATACAAGATACTTCCGCCTTTTTATTTAATTTGAAATATTCAATAATATTCTGTGCGTTAGTCCCTGAACCGGAGGCAAAGATTGCAATATTATTCATTATTGGATTCTTTGGCTAAAAATTTACTATTTAGTTCATTACAAAATAGGATAAAATAAGTTAAAAAAATTAATTTTGAATAATAAAAATAATTTTTTAGTTTGTTTTCTTTTAATTATTGCATTTCTTTGCAAAATTATTTTTTAATATGTTTTATTAATTAAAATTTTAAATTATGTCTGATATTGCAGCAAGAGTAAAAGCTATTATTGTTGACAAGCTAGGAGTAGAAGAAAATGAAGTAACACCTAAGGCTAGTTTCACTAACGATTTGGGTGCAGACTCACTTGATACAGTTGAGTTGATAATGGAATTCGAAAAAGAATTTAACATAGGAATTCCTGATGATCAAGCTGAAAATATTGCAACCGTAGGAGAAGCAATCAAATACATTGAAGATAATGTGAAGTAGGTGTCTATTCACCTAAAAAAATTTTCTATGGAATTAAAACGAGTAGTTGTTACAGGGCTTGGTGCTCTAACACCAATAGGTAATAATGTTAAGGATTTTTGGAAAAACTTAACCAATGGAGTTAGCGGTTGTGATATGATTACTCGTTTTAATTCAAATAAATTTAAAACAAAGTTTGCTTGCGAGATAAAGGGCTTCGATCCTAATGATTTTTTTGATCGTAAAGAAATTCGAAAGCTTGATTTATTTGCACAGTTTGCCATAGTCTCATCTGATGAAGCATTAGCAGATTCCGGAATTGATATAAAAAAAGTAAGGTCAGACAGGGCCGGAGTTATTTATGGTTCAGGTATCGGGGGTTTTGGAACATTCTACAAGGAAATTACCGAGTATGCCAGTAGTGATGGAACACCTAGATTCAGCCCCTTTTTTATTCCCAAGATAATATCTGATATTGCTGCCGGACAAATATCCATAAGATATGGATTCAGAGGTCCAAATTATGCCACGGTAGCGGCTTGCGCAACTTCAACCAATGCCATAATTGACGCTTATAACTTAATAAGGTTAAACAAAGCTGATATTTTTGTTACAGGAGGTTCCGAAGCCTCGATTACTGCAGCAGGCATAGGAGGATTTAATGCATTACAGGCATTATCAACTAATAACGATGAGTATAAAACTGCATCCCGCCCGTTTGATAAAACCAGGGATGGTTTTGTTATGGGGGAAGGTGCAGGGACACTAATTCTTGAAGAATATGAGCATGCTAAAAAACGTGGTGCTAATATATATGCTGAGCTTATCGGTGGAGGTATGTCAGCAGATGCTTATCATCTCACTGCCCCTCACCCGGAAGGTCTCGGAGCAGTCTACGTCATGAAAAATGTTCTTGAAGATGCTGAAGTGAATCCTGAAGCTATTGATTATATAAATGTTCATGGTACGGCCACAACTCTTGGTGATATTGCAGAAGCTACTGCGATAAATAAGATTTTTAAAGACCATGCACATAAATTAAATATAAGTTCAACTAAATCAATGACAGGACATCTGCTGGGCGCGGCTGGGGTCGTTGAAGCTATTGCAGCTATATTAGCTACAGTACATGACATTGTTCCTCCAACTATAAACTTTACCACTCCTGATCCCGAAATTGATAAGGATTTGAATTTTACCTTTAATAAAGCACAGGAAAGAAAAGTTAATTTAGCTATGAGTAATACTTTTGGATTTGGAGGACATAATTCATCAATAATATTTATAAAATTTTCTAATTAGTTTTGTTTAAATCTGCTTCCCGAAAACAATATCTTTTTAAACCTGACCAAAGTTTTATAAACCATCTCAGAAGGATTATCGGTTTTAATCCAAAGAATTATAAGATATATCAACTCGCCTGTATCCACAAATCTTCATCATTTGACATTTTTAAGGACGTTGAAACTAATAATGAGAGACTTGAATATCTGGGAGATGCTATTCTTGATGCTGTTATAGGAGAGTACCTTTTTCAAAGATTTCCGGAAAAAGATGTTGGATTCTTAACTCAAATGCGATCTAAAATTGTAAACCGCGATAATTTAAATAATGTTGCCATTAAACTGGGTATTTCAAATATGATTATTTCTAAAATGTCTAATGAAAATCATAAATCTATATTTGGAGATGCCCTGGAGGCTTTAATTGGCGCCCTTTTTATCGATAGAGGCTTTAAAAAAACAAAAAAAATTATTCTTGAACGAATCATTCTGGATCATGTTAACCTTACAAAACTGCAAGAGACAGAGATTGATTTTAAAAGCCGGATAATTGAGTGGGGACAAAAGAATAAAAAGACTATTAATTTTGCTAATTTTGAGGAAATAGATGAAAAGAAAAATAATACCTATTTTCTCTCGCACCTGTTAATCGCTGATGATTTGATTGGAAGAGGAACAGGAAACTCAAAGAAAGAAGCAGAGCAGAGTGCTGCAAAACAGGCTATCAAATCTTTAGGAATTTGATATAACTTTAACATTTATTTTACAAAATAATCCAAACAAGCTAAATATAAACCAATAAAATTTCCTTAAAAATTAAATATAATCCTTAATCATCAACCTAAGCTGTTGAAAAAAAAGACACATAAATTAACAGTTAATACTGAACACGAATCTATCCTTATAGGAATATCTTCACATGAAAACGATTATAGAATTAGCTGGGCCATTAACCAGGAATTAGAAGCCAATTTCGTGAAAGCAGAAAACCTGAAAGTTATTAATCGAAAACTAAATGCGCCCCAGGAATTTAGCCTGTACATTTATGAAAATGAGGAAAGTATAAATAAATTTTGTTTAATAGCCAATCAATGTGATAATGGTTTTTACATTCCTGAATTGAAAAATATTGATTACTTTCTTCAAATTTTTGGTGAGGTAAGTGAAGAATATAAGAATAACCTCTTAAAAAAATTAAAAACCATTGATGTTATCACAGGCGCTTTTATTATCGATCCGGATTCTCTTAAATCGAAAAAGAAGTTAATCTATTAATAAATTAAAGGCAGCAAATTGCTGCCTTTAGTTTAAACTAACCTAATTACCTATGAAAAACCCATAAATAGAATAATATCCTGATACAGATTCTGCTATTTTATTAAGATTGTGGATTACTCAATAAATTGGAAGAAATGCAAAATAGAGAATAAAGCCGGTTTAATATTTAGCAGTTTCAACTTTGTATTTTTAAATTAAACACTGCTAATTTACTTCCATATTTAGTTAACAAAACCCAACTTATGTTAAAGATTGTTAAAATGTTACAGAATACTCATTCTGAGATTATCTTTGTATTGTCATGAGTAAAAAGTGGATTTGGATTTTGGCATCTTTCATGGGTGTAGCCATGACAGGCTTGTTATTTTTTCAGGCCTACTGGATAAAAAATGCAATAACTGTTAAGGAAAGACAATTCAATCAATTAATTAATAAAACTCTTTTTGAGATTGCAAATGAAGTTCAAAAACAAGAAACTGTCCATCACATAATTGATGAAATAAATCCGTTTTATTTTGATTCAACAGTTGGATTCTATGATACTGAATATGCAATTGAGCATGACTTTTACTTTTATCAAAAAACATCCGGCCAAAATATAAATGCAAATATTTCAGTTTACAGCAGTGATACATTTGTAATAATTGACAATGAAAAGGACAATTATAGCAATAGAAGCACTAACACTTCAAATACAAGATACCCGCTGGCCCCGAACTTGAGAAAACGTATTGTTGAAAGAAAAATCTTTGTTAATAATGTATTATCAAAAATGTTCAGGTTAAATCCTGATATCGAAGACCGGATAAATCCTAAAAAGTTAGAGATCATAATCAGGCAATTATTAAACCATAATGGAATTAATCTTGATTATGAATA
The DNA here is from genome assembly GCA_965602045.1 of uncultured Bacteroidales bacterium. Classification (GTDB taxonomy): domain Bacteria; phylum Bacteroidota; class Bacteroidia; order Bacteroidales; family UBA10428. The sequence goes on from CBFCXR010000050.1 coordinate 10,609, forward strand.
TGCAGTTAGCAAATGGAATACTATTCTGGCATTTAGTTCGGATAACTATTCTGATAATGCTGATAGTGAATATTATAAAATTCAACTCTTTCCGGATGATTTTTTTTCAAAATCAAATTTTTTAACAATCTATTTCCCTCTTAAGAAAAATTTCATCTATAAATCATTAGGATATATGGCTCTCTCATCAATAATTCTTACATTAATAATCGTTATTAGTTTTACATTAACGTTATATATTATTATTCGTCAGAAGCGGTTATCCGAGATGAGGAGTGATTTTGTCAACAATATGACTCATGAACTAAAAACCCCGATATCTACAATTTTTCTTGCCTCACAAATGCTTGGTGATAAAAGTATTCCAAATAAATCGAAAAATATTGATAATCTATCTGCCGTAATAACCGACGAAAGTAAAAGATTGGGTTACCAGGTTGAAAAGGTATTACAAACAACTATTTTTAATAAAGGAAAACTAAACCTGAAATTAAAGGAAACAGATATTAATAAATTATTAACCGGTGTTATAAATAATTTCTCAATACAAATAAAGAAAAATAATGGCTTAATTATACCTTCATTACATGCTAAAGAACCTGCTATATATATTGATGTCGTTCACATTACAAACGTATTATCCAACTTAATCGATAATGCTGTTAAATATTGCACACATGATCCTGAAATTTATATCGAAACGCAAAACATCAAGGGATACTTAATGATAGCTGTACGGGACAATGGTATTGGCATAAGTAAAAAAGAACAAAAAAGAATTTTTGATAAATTCTACAGAATCTCAACCGGAAATATTCATTCCGTAAAAGGATTCGGACTGGGTTTAAGTTATGTAAAAAAAGTTATTGATGAACATAAAGGATATATAAAACTTGAAAGTGAACCATATAAAGGAACAACCTTTAAGATTTATTTACCGGCTTAAATCACATAACAGGATTGTTGTCAAATTTCAAAATAATAACTTATATAACAGTATAAAAACTATTAACTTTAAAAATATATTTCTACAGACTCCACTTTTGTACTTAAAACAAAAATTAATGAGTTTCATAATAATATAAGTCTGTAAATCTTTAATTACTAAGGATTATGTATAAACCTAAATTATTGCTGGCTGAAGATGATGAGAACCTGGGATCATTACTGAAAGAATACCTGTTTGCAAAATCATATGACACTGACTGGTTTTTAAATGGCGAAAAAGCATATAAAAGCTTTATTAAAAATCATTATGATCTTTGCATTCTCGATATTATGATGCCTGTTAAAGATGGTTTTACACTAGCCAAAGAAATACGAATGACAAATGCCGAAATTCCAATAATATTTCTAACTGCCAAATCATTGAAGGAAGATGTAATTGAAGGTTTTATGGCAGGAGCAGATGATTATATTACGAAGCCATTCAGCATGGAAGAGTTATTATTCAGAATTGAAGCAATATTGCGCCGGACAAAAAAAGACGGTAAAAGTATAACCCAGGCAGAATTTAAAATCGGCAAATACATTTTTAATTCACATAAACAGATTTTAAAGCTGGGAGATAAAGAACAAAATTTAACTACAAAAGAATCCGACTTGTTAAAGTTATTATGTACTAACAAAAACATCGTTCTTGAAAGAAATTTTGCATTAAAAACTATCTGGATCGATGATAACTATTTCAACGCAAGAAGCATGGATGTCTACATTGCCAAACTCAGAAAGTATCTTAAGGATGATCCTAAAGTTCAGATAATTAACATACATGGAAAGGGCTTCAAACTCATTGATTGAGTTCGTTACTCTCCACCCCAGCCAGCAATCCTTGCAAGAATATACCACATTGCATAAGCCTTCCTGTTCGCAGTAATATGCTGGGTATTATGTGCGCCAAACTCAACACTTCCATCGGGTGAAGTTTTATTTTCATAGTAATCCACTCCCAACAAGTGAGAATTTTGCCAGTCTTCATAAAAATTTCCTCCATACTCTGCTGAATTACCATTATCACCAGTATCTTCATAATAATTATCATTCATATCATGTGTATCAATACTATAATAATCCAGACAAAAATAGTTATTATTGCTACAGTGATTAATTATTAGGTCAGCCTGGTTTTTAGGGCGACCGTCTCCGACATTATTTCCGGCATTTGCATGACCGGTCATGAATATAAAGGAAACAGGTACCAGCCTCTGACCCGGATCATTACCGATTTTTGTCCCACCGGTCCCATATTCTGATATTAATGAATCCATGCCCGGCAAATAATGTGCAGCCACATTATGACCTGCTATATTACACCATGACCACATAATTACATTAATATATGAATTTTGTGGATCATCAAGGTAGTTCCTTGTTGCTTGAATAAAAGCTGTTTCATCTCTGCTTAAATCAGCGGCATCATCACCAGGTGCCGCATAACCTGATATAGCATAATCATTGAAGTCCAGCTTGTCATTTTGCGATGAATTATTAGTTATGCCAAAGAGTTCACTATCGCCATCCTTAAAATCCTGTAAACCAAACATACCTCTTGCTACATGTGTACCATGAGATGTGTGTTGATAAGCAATATGAAGATTGTTACGTACAGTATTTATATATTGTTCCGGAATTGATCTAAGTGCACTCTCCGTAGCAATTGAATAACCCGCAATATAAAGACTTGAATCACCATTATTTACATTATTGATTTTTCCGTTATCAGCTTTTTCACATGCGAAGAAAAATCCTGATATGAAAATAATCCCCAAAAATATTATTCCAATTTTTTTCATGATTTAGACGGTTTTTGAATTAAATACTTAATTAATTACGCATAAATATAAGTTAGACTATTTTTTAAACGGTATTGATGTTTATTTGGTTTCAA
>CBFCXR010000051.1:0-13426 GCA_965602045.1 uncultured Bacteroidales bacterium
CTTGGTGATAAACATGCTAAACTTGATGCCATATATTATTGTCCTCATCATCCTGACAAAGGTTATCCTGAAGAAAGGGCAGAGTATAAAATTGATTGTGAATGCCGCAAGCCTAAAACAGGTATGTTCAGGCAGGCTGCAAATGATTTTAATATAGACCTGTCAAAATCATGGATGATTGGTGATTCTGAAAGAGATATAATTGCCGGGAAAAATGCCGGTTGTAAGACCGTTGGAGTGATGACAGGTTTTGGAGTAAAGAAGACTAATGAAAAACCTGACTTTTTCTTTAAGGACCTTCTGGAAGCCGCAAGATTTATAGTGAATGAGCCCTATAGCATAGTAGCAGGGAATATATATAAGACATACTCTCAAAAGAAAAACAAAAAGCCTTTCATCATAAGTATAGGAGGTAATGCAAGGTCGGGTAAAAGCAATCTTGCAGCATATATTAATCATACATTTATTGAGTACGGATTAAAGGTTTTAAAGATTGAGCTTGATAATTGGATTTTACCTGAGGATCAAAGAGATAATTGTAAAAACGTTTATGACAGATTCAGGATAGATGATATTAAATCTGATTTAACAAACCTGCTGGCCGGCAGGAAAGTCAGACTCCACTCCTACCCCAACCATCCTGAAAGGCAGTCCCAACCACTGGAATACCGGTTTAATAATGAAGATATTATAATAATTGAAGGTATTGTTGCGTTAAGCAGAGAAGAATTACGGGATATTTCAGATTTAAAAATATTTTTAAGAATTGATGAACCTGCCTTTAAGGCGCGTATAAAAGAATATTATTATTGGAGAGAAAAAAACGATAATGAAATAAAGCTTTTATTAGAAAAAAGGAAGAAAGATGAATACCGATTAATAGAAAAAGAAAGTAAATTTGCTGATTTTATAGTTAATTCAAATTTAGAATGATAATAACAAGAACTCCGTTCAGGATAAGTTTTGTTGGTGGTGGTTCCGATATGGAAACTTTCTATTCCAGGCATCAGGGTGCAGTATTAAGTACGTCTGTTGATAAATATATGTATATCTCATCTCATAAATTTTTCTTTAGAGACCAGATAAGGGTTAAATATTCAAAAACAGAGACTGTAAATAAGCTGGACGAATTAAAACATCCTATTCTCAGGGAAGCTCTTAAAAACGCGGGAATTACCGGAGGTACTGAAATCAGCTCAATAGCAGATATTCCGTCAGGAACAGGCATGGGTTCGTCATCTTCATTCACTGTCGGCCTGTTGCATAATTTATATGCCATAAAAAGGCAATATATATCAGCTGAAGAACTTGCCAATAGAGCTTGTGAAATAGAAATTGATATTTTAAAAGAACCTATCGGAAAGCAGGATCAATATGCAGCAGCCTATGGCGGCCTCAATATTTTCTATTTTAAAAAAGATGGTAGTGTGCTGGTTGAACCCCTGCATATTAAGAATGAAATAGTTGATAAGCTGCAGGAAAATTTAATCATGTTTTATATCGGGAACCAACGTGATGCCTCAGTAATTTTAAAAGAACAAAAACAGAACGCTTCAAAAGAAGAGAAATTCAATATACTGAAATCAATGGTAAACCTTGTTCCTGAGCTTCGGGACAGTTTATATAATGAAAGGATTAATGATTTTGGCAAATTATTACACGAAAACTGGATACTTAAACAGAAACTGGCATCGCAAATAAGTAATAATGAAATCCGGGAAATATATCAAACAGGATTGAAAAACGGAGCAGAAGGAGGTAAATTACTGGGTGCCGGAGGAGGTGGATTTTTTCTGTTTTATTGTGAAAAACATAAACAACAAAAATTAAAAGATTCTTTAAAACCACTAAATAATTTCGAATTTAAATTTGAACAAGACGGTTCCAAACTAATATATTTTGCTGATGAACAGTTTAAATGAACATTTTGACAGTTACTTTAAAAAAGTATCTGAAACACTCGGAGAAGTTGATATTGATAGTATTTATTCAGCTATTGACAAAATCTTAGAGTGTTATAATAAAGGAAATACCATATATATTTTTGGTAATGGAGGAAGTGCATCCACTGCTTCTCATGTAGCAGGAGACTTTATGAAAGGTATCTCCTTTGGCCTTGATAAAAGATTTAAAGTAGTATGTTTGAACGATAATATACCTGCCATAACAGCAATTTCTAATGATCTGACTTATGATGAGGTATTTTATGAACAGCTAAAAACTTTTCTTAAGAAAGATGATATAGTTATTGGCATATCGGGTAGCGGTAACTCGGCTAATGTTATCAAAGCCCTTAATCATGCTAAAGATTTGGGTTCTACAGTTATTGCACTTTGTGGTTTTGAAGGAGGAAAAATCAAAAAGATTGCAGATATATTTGTTCATGCTCCAATTAATGATATGGAAATTACGGAAGACATTCACATTATTATTCTTCACGCCATAAAGCAGCTTATAAATAAAAGAATTAAAGGAGAAAAATATTCAATGGGAGCTAACTATGATAAGAGAGTGGAGTGAATAATACTACTTATTCTTTTATTGTCAGCGGCCTTATACTCTCCTTTTTACTTTTAAATATGACTCTCTTAATGAAATTCCGGATAAATCCTGTTCCGTAAGCGATAAGCATTAAAATTGAAGCATATGTGCCAAGCAATCCGACTATAAGATTTTTATTCCTTATTGAAGCATCAATAAACAGCAGGACAATATAAGTCACGATGCTTATCAGAAAAAAAGTAAAACAGTAATTACAATAAAGTACAGTTGAAATTCCCGTTAATAAATAGAGAACAAAGAGTGAAGGTAAAAAATATAAAGGTTTTAGAGAGTTTCTGTGTCTTTTAAAAAGATCTATTCTGGCCTTTCCATGAAGGGATAACTGTACAGAAAACTTTAGAAAATTTGCCTTCCTTTTATGATAAACATAAGCATTTGTGATAAGCGCTGCTTTGTAACCTGCATTCTGGAACCTCATACTAACATCAATATCTTCTGCAACTTTTAATCCACTAAATCCTCCAATCTTAATAAATGCTTCTTTTGAAATACCCATATTAAAACCTCTTAAATGGATTTTTCCAATATGGATTTTTTGTCCCCTTATACCTCCAGTTGTTAAATGTGATGTCATTGCATAATTAATCGCTTTTTGTACTCTTGAAAACGATGAATGCGCTTTATCAGGTCCGGTAAAGCCATCAACTTTATTTTCCAGCAGGAAACCATCGACATTCATAAAATATTCACTTGACATGATACAGTCAGAATCAACAAATATCAGGAACTCGCCATTTGCTTTCCCTGCACCAAGGTTCCTTGAATCACTTATACCTAAGCCCTTTTCATAAAGATACCTGATATTTATTATTTTGTGAAATTCATCAATTACCTTTTTAAGTAATGTATCAAGACTACCATCAACTATGATAATCTCATAATCCTTAAATTCCTGATCAATAAAACTCGACAACAGTTCTCTTACCTCATCAGGACGTCCAAATGTCGGAACAATTACAGAAAATCGCATATTTATAATTTATATTTCCTTCTCAATCTGATAGGTATTTCTATCAGATGAGAACCTGGAAACCAACTCTCCGAGAAATCCGGCAAGAAATAATTGTGTACCCATTATCATAGCAGTTAAAGCAATATAAAAATAAGGGCTGCTTGTTACCAGGGGAGCTTTAATATGCTTATAAACTGAAATAAGTTTATCTGCCCCCAGGTAGAATGCAATAGCAAAACCTATAATGAACATTAATGTGCCAAGCGTTCCGAAAAGATGCATAGGTTTTTTGCCGAATCTTGAAATAAAAGATAAAGTAATAAGTGCAAGATAACCATTCATATATCTTTCAAAACCATATTTTGTCTCTCCGTATTTTCTTTTTTGATGCTGCACGATTTTTTCTCCTATTTTATTGAATCCTGCTTTCTTTACAATAACCGGTAGATATCTATGCATTTCACCATATACTTCGATAGTTTTTACTACCTCGTTTTTATATGCCTTCAGTCCGCAATTAAAATCATGAAGTTTAATTCCTGTAAATCTTCTGGCTATCCGGTTATATAATTTACTGGGGATTCTTTTGGAAATGGGATCATGTCTTTTTTTCTTCCACCCTGAAATAAGGTCATAATTCTCTTCCTTTATAAGTTTGAATAAATCCGGAATTTCCTCAGGCCTGTCCTGCAAATCACCATCCATTGTTATTACAACGTCTCCCTTAGCAGCCTTAAACCCAGAGTGTAAAGCGGCAGCTTTACCATAATTTCGCCTGAATTTTATTGCCCTTATTGATGAATTTTTACCAACCAAATTTTCAATTATTTTCCAGGACTCATCAGTACTGCCATCATCAATCATAATAACTTCATAACTGAAATTATTATCGTTCATTACCTTCGTAATTGAATCAATTAATTCATGTATTGATTCACATTCGTTATATAACGGGATAATAACTGAAATATCCATTAATTCTTTATGTTGTATAAAATTTATTATTGTGGCCTTTCAAGAGAATGAGGTTCTTTTTTCAATATTGCAGCTAAAATTAAAGAAAATACTGTCCCCCAGAATAAGTACGAAATAAATCCGAATACAGCCATTATTCCGGGAGTCATCATCTTACTCATTGCTCTTATTTGCATCTCAATCATATCTTCGGATAATCCTCTGTCATAAAGCTTTTCTTCAGTCATTTCAAATATTTTGTCAACTAATCCCGGATCAATAAACCGGAATTGTAAATATGTAAAAACAGAACCCAAAAATCCGAGGAAAACGCAAATCAACACACCCGCACCAACGGCTCTGCCATATGTAATAGCACCTGAAGGCTCATTATCCCTGAAATTCTTAATGCCAATATACAAACCCCCGATAATTATAAGAAAACTAAAATATCCTAATACTTTAGAAAGCGATAAACCAAGAATATAAAGTAAAACAGAATAAATTATTAACGCAAAACCTATAATAGCACCATAGGTTGCAGAATGTTTCAGAATCTCATTTTTATTTTCGTTCATAGCATTTAATTTAGGTTTGAGTGACAAATATATATGTTTTTCATTTTAATAATATTATCATAAGTATTTTTATTTTGCATGTAAAGATAAAAGTTAATAGCTTTGTACCGGGTAAGTCTTATACGGCCAGCTCCTGCTGAACTCCCCCAGATCCGGAAGGAAGCAAGGGTAGGCGGTCGAAGCGGCGCGATATAAGTAGCTTACCCATTTTTTATCTCTTCCAGATAATTTTCTAATTTTGCCATTGTTAACTCGTTTTTTAAAAACGGTCAACCTATTTCAGTCGCAGACACTTAAATGAAAAGTAACGGGCAACGGTAATTAAATATCAAGAATATTAATTATCTCATCCGGAGCTTGAACCAATTCAATTAAAACTCCCTCACCACACAATGGAAACTCTTCATTTCCTTTAGGATGAATAAAACAAATATCATATCCGCCAGCTCCTTTTCTTATACCTCCGGGTGTAAAGCGTACCCCTTGCTTTGTTAACCATTTATATGCTTTCTGCAGGTTATCTATCCAAAGTCCGATATGGTTGAGTGCAGGTTCATGAACTCCAGGCTTCTTTTCAATATCAACAGGCTGCATTATATCCACTTCAACCGGTACATGCCCTGTTCCAATTCTTAAAATATCCTCATCAACATTTTCTTTTTTACTTTTAAATGTACCTGTTTTCTCCAGTCCCATGATATCAATCCATAACCTGGTCAGCCTGGATTTATCTTTATTACCCAGTGCAATGTGTTGAATTCCTAATACTTTAAATGGACGCGATTTATGCATTTTATTTTTTGACATATCCAATCATTAATGGTCGTTGGTTACTGGTCGCTTGCTGCTCGCTTCTCGTTTCTTGCTGCTCGCTTCTCGCTTCTCCCTGCCCGCCGAAGCTTCAGCGTAGGCGGGGTAACTCGTCTACTCGTCTACTTGATATTTTAATGAATGCGAAAATAAATGAAAAGTTACAAGTAAACAAGTAAATGAGTGAACTAGTAATATTGCCCCTTTTAAAAAATTATTTATTTTTAACCCCTCAATATATCGCGGCATCAACAAATTTTAAATGAAGAAGCTTATCCCGATAATCCTGAAAGTTATACCCAGAAAGTACTTAATAAGATTAAGTTATGTTTTCATGCGCATTAGCGCGTTATTTTATAAAGGAAATAATGTTGAATGCCCGGTTTGCAGCAGCCGTTTTCGTAAGTTTCTTCCGTATGGCCATAATATTATCAGGGAAAATGTATTATGTCCTAAATGTTTATCACTGGAACGGCACAGATTGCTGTGGCTATTTCTCAAAAACAAAACTAATTTTTTTACTGCAAAGCTTAAGGTCCTGCATGTGGCACCTGAACAATGCTTTTATTCCAGGTTTAAGAAATTAGAAAATCTGGATTACATTACAGCAGATATGGAATCTCCAATAGCAAACGTCAGATTAGATATTCAGAGAATGCCATTTAATGATAATGTATTCGACGTGGTAATTTGCAATCATGTACTTGAGCATGTGGAAAATGATTGTAAAGCAATGGCTGAAATTCTGCGAGTAATGAAAAAAGGAGGATTTGCTGTTATGCATGTACCAATGAACTTAAATATGGATAATACTTATGAAGACCCTTCGATTACTAGTCCAAAAGAAAGGGAAAAACATTTCAGGCAAAAGGATCATTACAGGTTGTACGGGCGGGATTTTCCGGAAAGAGTAAAAAAAGCCGGATTTAAAATTACTGAAGTTAACTATACGGATGAACTAAGCAGGCAAACGACTGAAAGGTTCAGGTTAATAAAAAAAGAACTGATGTATGCATACCGGAAATAACAGATTTTTTAATTTTTTATTAGTAAAATACAAATAATTCTCTATATTTGTCAACCAAATAAAGTTGTATGAAAAGTTTCATAGTTATAGTGTCTGTCGTCGTGCTTAGCATTCTCAGGATGCTGAGGTAAGGATGGACCGTGCTATGATTTAAGATATAAAGCCATTCTTACTATTAAGGATGGCTTTTTTAGTTTATATATTTTCACTATGATTAACAGATAATATTAAATATCATGCAAATAAAATTAAGAAGTTCAATAACAACTGAAGGACGGCGAATGGCCGGTGCAAGAAGTCTTTGGAGAGCAACAGGTATGAAAGAAGCGCAATTTGGTAAACCAATTATTGCCATTGTAAATTCATTCACACAGTTTGTGCCAGGGCATACTCACTTGCATGATATTGGTCAGCAAATAAAATCGATCATAGAGAATAAGGGTTTCTATGCTGCAGAATTCAACACTATTGCCATCGATGACGGAATTGCTATGGGCCATGATGGAATGCTTTACTCATTACCATCACGCGACCTTATTGCAGACAGTGTTGAGTATATGTGTAATGCACATAAAGCAGATGCTATGATCTGCATCAGCAATTGCGATAAAATTACTCCGGGGATGCAAATGGCAGCAATGCGTTTGAATATCCCTGCGGTTTTTGTTTCAGGGGGGCCCATGGAAGCAGGAGTAGTCAGGGATAAAAAGTATGATTTGGTTGATGCAATGGTAATGGCTGGTGATAAAAACATATCTGACAGTGAATTGCAGGAAATTGAGCTTAATGCTTGTCCGACATGCGGTTCATGTTCCGGTATGTTTACAGCGAACTCCATGAATTGTCTGAATGAAGGAATAGGACTGGCTTTGCCTGGAAACGGCACAGTGGTAGCAACTCATACAAATCGCATAAAAATATTTGAGAGAGCAGCAGACCTGATAATAGAAAATACAAAAAAATACTATGAGCAGGGAGACAAATCGGTATTACCTCGGTCTATTGCTTCAAAGGCTGCATTTACAAATGCCATGGCTCTGGATATTGCAATGGGAGGTTCAACTAACACGGTACTTCATATTTTAGCAATTGCCAGAGAAGCAGAAGTTGACTTTACCATGAAAGACATAGATGATCTTTCAAGTAAAATCCCGGTTTTATGCAAAGTTGCACCAAGCTCAAAATACCATGTTGAAGATGTTAACCGGGCTGGGGGTATTTTAGGCATTTTAGGGGAACTTGAGCGAGGTAATTTAATTGATACATCAGTAATAAGAGTAGACGGATTGACTTTGGGTGAAGCAATTGAAAGATATGATGTAACCAGAGATACGGTAACCAATGATGCCATAGAATTGTTTAAAAGCGCTCCTTTTGGTAAAAAAAATTTAAAATTGGGTTCTCAAAATGCTAAATATGAATTGGAACTTGACAGAAAAAACGGATGTATCAGAAATATAGAAAATTGCTATAGCAAAGATGGAGGCCTGGCTATACTTTTTGGCAATATTGCACGCAAGGGCTGTGTTGTTAAAACCGCCGGAGTTGACGAATCTATCTTTGCATTTAAAGGCACTGCTAAAATATATGAATCCCAGGAATCGGCTTGCGACGATATCCTTGGGGACAAATTGGTGGCGGGAAATATTGCAGTTATCAGATACGAAGGTCCAAAAGGCGGTCCGGGGATGCAGGAGATGTTATACCCTACATCTTATATACGATCAAAAGGATTGGGAAAACAATGTGCACTAATAACTGACGGCAGATTTTCAGGGGGAACATCCGGACTGTCAATAGGGCACATATCTCCTGAAGCTGCTGCAGGAGGAGAAATAGGTTTATTAAGAGAAGGAGATATAATAGAAATAAATATTCCTGAAAGAAAAATTAACGTACTTCTGTCAGATAAGGAACTAAAAACCAGAAGAAAAAAAGAGAAAAAAAGAGGAGATAAGGCTTTTACACCTTTAAAAAGAAACAGGGATATATCAAAAGCACTTAAGGCCTATGCAAAGCTGGTAACATCGGCTGATGCAGGTGCAGTAAGAGATATTTAATTCAAAGCAATTAAAAAAATATTTAAAAAATGAAAACACAAACGCCATCAACAGATACAAATAAAACAATCAGGGTTACAGGCTCAGAGGCAGTATTGCTGTCACTGATAGAAGAAAATGTTGAAGTTATATTTGGGTACCCGGGAGGAACAATAATGCCTGTATATGATGAATTAATGAACTATAAGAAAAAATTAAGGCACATACTTACACGGCATGAGCAGGGAGCTATTCATGCCGCCGAGGGTTACGCAAGGGTAACCGGTAAAGTAGGTGTTTGCATGTCAACATCAGGACCGGGAGCTACAAATTTAATTACAGGAATTGCAAATGCCATGGTTGATTCAACACCAATTGTCTGTATTACCGGCCAGGTAATTGCCCCTCTTTTAGGTACAGATGCTTTTCAGGAAACTGATATAATAGGTATCTCCATGCCTGTTACCAAGTGGAACTACCTGATTACAAAACCTGAAGAAATACCTGAAGTTATTGCCCAGGCATTTTATATTGCCAGTACAGGACGTCCGGGGCCTGTTGTGATTGACCTGGTAAAAAATGCACAGTTTGGCGAACTTGAATTTAAGTACAAGAAATGTACTTCAATAAGGAGTTATATTCCGAATCCTGAAATCAAAAAGGATAATATTAATAAAGCAGCGAAACTTATTAACGAATCAAAAAAGCCTTTTGTATTATTCGGACAGGGAATTATTCTCGGCAGAGCTGAAAATGAATTTCGCACATTTATTGAAAAATCCGGAATACCCGCTGCATGGACCATTCTGGGAAAATCAGCATTACCTACCGATCATCCATTAAATGTTGGTATGCTGGGGATGCATGGAAATTACGGAACAAATATAAAAACCAATGAATGTGATTTGCTTATTGCTATAGGTATGAGATTTGATGACCGTGTTACAGGTGATCTTAGTAAATATGCAAAACAGGCTAAAATTATTCATATGGATATTGATCCGGCAGAGATAAATAAGATTATAAAACCTGATATTGCTATTCTTGGAGATGTCAAAGAAACATTACCGTTGCTAACCAAACAAGTTGAAAAAAAATCCCATGATTCATGGATAAAGGAATTTAAAAATTGTGATAAAATAGAATATGACAAGGTTATTAGTAAAGACTTATACCCTGATAAACCCGGGATGACAATGGGAGAGGTTATGCGGATAATTACTGAAAAAACTAAAGGAGAAGCAATAATTGTAACTGATGTTGGGCAGCAACAAATGTTCGCATCAAGATATGCAAAAATGAATAATACACGTAGCTTTGTTACATCAGGAGGTTTGGGTACTATGGGATTTGGATTACCCGCAGCACATGGGGCCAAGATCGGCGCTCCTGACAAGGTAGTTATTGGAATTATAGGGGATGGCGGATTTCAAATGACTATCCAGGAACTTGCTACAATTAACCAAACCGGAGCTGAAGTGAAAATAGTACTACTGAACAATACATACCTCGGTATGGTAAGACAATGGCAACAAATGTTCTTTAACAGAAGATATTCGGAAACCCAATTAAAAAATCCCGACTTTATCAAGGTAGCAGAAGGTTTCGGTATTAAGGGCAACAGAATCCAAAAAAGGAAATTACTTGAATCAGGTATCCAGAAAATGCTCGATTATAAAGGACCGTTTTTACTTGAAATTGCCATCGAAAAAGAGGCTAATGTCTTTCCAATGGTCCCTCCAGGTGCGTCAGTCTCGGATATTATTCTGGCTGCTAAATAGTAAATTAACTTTTATAAATTATTGAAAAACAAGACTTAAATTAATTCAAAATGAAAAAATCATATACAATAACAGCCTTTTCTGAGAACCGTGTTGGCTTACTAAACAGAATCACAATTGTATTTACCAGAAGACAAGTTAATATTGAAAGTCTTGCCGTATCAGCCTCAGCGATTAAAGGCATTCATAAGTTCACTATTGTAGTTGAAGATACAAAAGCGAAGGTTGAAAAAGTAGTTAGTCAAATTGAAAAACTTGTTGAAGTAATTAAAGCATATTATCATACTGATGATGAAATAGTATACCAGGAAATAGCATTGTACAAAGTAATGACTAATGCAATACTCGAAAGTAAAACCCTGGAAAAAATGATAAGAAGCTATAATGCCCGTATACTGGAAATCACACCTGAGTATACGGTAATTGAAAAAACCGGCCATAAAGAAGAAACCCAGGAATTGTTTAGTAAATTAAACAAGTATGGAGTAAAGCAATTTACACGGTCGGGAAGAGTAGCTATAACAAAACTCAGTAAAGAACTTCTGAGTTCATATCTTGATGAAATAAAAGATAAAGAATCAATATATTCAAGTAATAATTAATAATTAACTGAAATTATGGCAAAATTAAATTTTGGCGGAGTTGAAGAAAATATAATAACCCGGGAAGAATTTCCATTATCAAAAGCACGGGAAATTTTAAAAGATGAAATTGTTGCAGTAATTGGTTATGGTGTTCAGGGACCTGCACAGTCACTGAATATGAAAGACAATGGAATCAATGTAATTATCGGTCAGGCTCCTGAGTTTAAGGATGACTGGAATAGAGCTGTAAATGACGGATGGGTACCCGGTGAAACATTATTTCCAATAGAAGAGGCTGCCCGCATAGCAACCGTTATTCAATATCTTGTATCTGACGCAGCTCAGAGAGATATCTGGCCCAAACTAAAGCCGTGTTTAAATGAAGGAAATGCATTATATTTCTCACATGGTTTTTCAATAACCTATAAAGAGCAAACCGGAGTAATTCCTCCTGATAACGTTGATGTAATTTTAGTTGCGCCCAAAGGCTCAGGAACAAGTGTAAGAAGAAACTTCCTTGCCGGTACAGGAATTAACTCAAGTTATGCAATATTCCAGGATTATACAGGTAAAGCAAAAGACAGGACAATTGCATTAGGTATTGCAATTGGCTCGGGTTACCTGTTTCCAACAACATTTGAAAATGAAGTCTATAGTGATCTAACAGGAGAAAGAGGTGTTTTAATGGGTGCATTAGCAGGAATTATGGAAGCACAATATGATGTACTTCGTGAAAACGGTCATAGCCCAAGTGAAGCATTCAATGAGACAGTTGAAGAACTCACGCAAAGCTTAATCCGGCTGGTTGATGAAAACGGAATGGACTGGATGTATTCAAATTGCAGCGCAACTGCCCAAAGAGGAGCACTGGACTGGCTGCCGAAATTCAAAAAAGCCAGTTTACCTGTTTTTAGAGAATTGTACCAGCGAGTAAGAAAAGGAGAAGAAACAAAAGTAGTCCTGGCACGCACAGGACATCCCAATTATAAAGCTGAATTAGATGCTGAATTAAAGCAAATGAGGGAATCAGAAATGTGGGATGCGGGAGCACAGGTTAGAAAGCTAAGGCCTAAAACATAAATCCAATAAAAAAGCCACTTCAAAAATTCAAGAAGTGGCTTTTTTTATTTTAGTAATAATTATTTGAGTCCTAGTTTATTCTTAAAATCCTTTCATAGATTATAGTTTCAGACTTAACTCTGATTATATATACTCCCGAACAAACTTTCCTGCTGTCTAAGTCAAATCCGTCCCAAACAATATCAAAGCTTCCGGATTCCGGAATGCCATGATAAACATTACACATTACTTTTCCATTTAAATCAATAATATCTATATCTACTAAATCTCTTTTATTCATTTTAATATTGATATTCAGACTTTCTCTAAATGGATTAGGATAACTGGTAATACTTATATCCTGTTCATCAATTTCCTGTGTGAGAATATCTGTTACACCTATTTCAACTAATGTTACAGTGTTGCATCCTGAATTATTTGATTCATTTTCTTCAGTGATACTGTTGTCAACATCAGTAATAATTCCCAGAAAATAATTCCCATTTGGTATTCCCGTGAAATTTGCCAATAACCCTGAAGATGTATAAATACCTCCACCAGGGATAATATCCGAGTGAGAATTTGAAGCTATTAAATGATCGGCAAATCCTATGGAAGTATTATCAGATAAATAAACATTATCTTTAATATTACCTGATGCCGGAAGAGAGCCGATATTTGAAATTTCATAATTGTAAATAACACTGGAACTTAATGCAACAAGTACATTTACATTGCTTACTGTCAAATCAGGTAATGGGCCTAATGATATAACAACCATGGGTGAATCATCATAGCCGGTATTATTTGACTCATTATCTTCAGTTATATCATCATATACATCTGTAATAACTCCTAAATAATAACTGCCGTCAGGAACACCTGTAACAGTAGTATTAAGTATTCCTGAATTATACGTGCCTCCTGGTGGTATAACGTCTGAAACAGACTCCCATTCTATAAAATGATCAAATATAGAAATTTCTGTATCTAGTGATAAATATATCTCATTATCAAATATATTTCCTGATGAAGCTGCACTTCCAATATTGGATATTGTATATTCATAGCTAATATCAG
>CBFCXR010000052.1:0-13339 GCA_965602045.1 uncultured Bacteroidales bacterium
CTCACTTCAGGATTTAAATAGTCTGAGGAAACCACCATAGTATCCATATCCGGATCTACAATAACACTATCGCCATCTTCAAAATATCCTTTAATAAACATGTCAAATCCTATAGGTATACCAAATGAATGATTATAAATCAACTTGATACTTGGATTAGTTACAGCAAATTCCCCGCTGAGCCCTTCAATATTCTCCAGCCCGGTCTCAATAACAGTATCCTTATCAAATGAGTAATCTCCTGCATAGCCATAAACTGCATCGAAATCTTCTAATCCTTCAATTGAAAAAACAATATCTGTTTGGCTATTGGCTTTGATTATATCTCCGGCTACAACAGCCATATTTATTGTAAAATCAACATTAATATAACTTGTCCCTGTTACTGAATTATCCGGAGATATTACAGCGTTTTCCAGGGGAATTACTACCGTAGTATCAAAATCTCCGGCAGCTCTTACGCTTAATGGCACAATTTCAATTAATGCTGAACCATTAATTTTTACAGCAGGTATAACAATCTCCAGGTTTCCGGCAATATTAAATGAAGATGATATATCCAGCTGTATATACCCGGTATTCATAACAAGGCTGTCCAGACGCATATTATTTTCAAGTTGTATTTCAAATGACTCTTCCTGATTAAATGGATATGTCATATCAGAAAGTATGGGTATATCAACCGGAATAGGTTCAGTTGGAATAGTATAAGTGATACTATTCTGATCAGGTATATCCACAACACTGGAAACATCAAAATCAAAAACAGAATCCATTTTAAGGTATAATATTATCTCGTCACCTCTAAATACCAGAATTGAATCCTCATCCTCCTCGTTAATCAAATCATCAATAAAAAATGAACCTTTGATTAAAGGGGCGTTTATACTTGGATTATACTCAATACGGTTAGACATTTTATCAAAATCCAGCTTGTCTTTCATGCATGAATGAAAAATAAAAACCATACAGAAAAGCAGAAATACCTGAATTTTTAAAAGTTCTTTAATAGGTCTCATAACTATAATTATTTTTGTTTTCATTGTACGATATAATTAAGCAGAAAGTTATCGTCACTTCCTACAACCAAATTAAACTGCGATGAGGCATTATTAAAATACCCTATGCTGAATAAAGTACTTCCTGCAAGAGGAAATCCCTTATAAATCGATCCATCATTATTTACCAGGTATATACGATTTTGGTCTTTGGAAATAATACCTAATTTCCTGTCGGAATATGAAAAGTAATAATATACAGGGCTCAAGGTAATATCTTCATCAAAGTTATAGTCAAATAGCCTGGTTTTATCATTTTTATATACAACCAGAGTTCCCTTGTCTAAAAAAATAAAATCTTTGGTTCCATCACCGTCCATATCTTTATAATCAAAAAAGTGATTAGGTGTAAAGTTATTAAAATTCATCTTTTTTATTTTTCCATCAAAGTAAATAAAATAGACAATTCCTGCAGTATCTGTTATAGCAATCCGGGATTTTGCCAGATTATCAGTATGATCAAGCAAATAATTGTTGTTCACTGATATTGGAAATATATCCTGAACATCAATCCTGGCCTTACCTTTACGGTCAAGAATATAAGTTTTAAAATTATCTCCAAAAACAATATAATCTTTATTATCTATCCTGAAATGATTTATTGTATGATTAACATAACTCTCAGTTTTATCAAATTGCCAGCCACTTAATAGTGACCCGTCTTTCGAATAGGCATATATATGCTTATCTTCACATGCTATAAAAATCCGGTAATTTTTATTATTCTCATAATCGAATAACGACATCCCATTTGTAGCAGGAGATCTGAGTTTAACCGGGTATCTTTCAATATAGTTCCCATTCCTGTCTATAATATGTATGTAATTCTTTGTACTGAAAAGTATCTGTAATTTATCATTCTTATAATAGTCAATCTGATATATTTTACTATTTATGGCCTCAGGAATATTAACTTTCCACAATATCCGGCCCGCTTTATTTATTAAGTAAATATTTTTCCTTAAATCCTGAACAAATATTTCGTTTTGGTCTGTATAATGATTTTTAACAAACTGGGGTTTAAAATCAATCACTGTATCCATAAGACTTTCCCAAACAGTATGCGGTTTATAATTATATTTGGAAATATATTTCAGAAATATGTTATTATAAATTAATCCGTTACTTGTATTTAACTGAAATCCAAAGACCTGGACTTTCTGGAATAACTGAATATTTTCTTCCCATTCTTTAAATATTTCGCTTGTAATATATTTTCTATAATTTGCAGGCGAACGTCCAAGGTTAGTATAAAAACTTATAGATGAACGCGGAGATAAATTATTCTTATATTCTTTATAAGCATAGTCTGTTATAATCGTTTTCTTCAATACATTGCTGAGTATGAAATTAGATAAAGATTTTACCGAACTGCCAAATATCACGTGATTTTCAATAAAAGTAAAATATGTTTCTCCTTCAAAGTTAAATAACTCTCCAAATATCTTACCGGTAATATTTTTAACAGGCAGTTTATAAATAGGATAAGACAATTCACTATCTATCCTGCAACTATATGACAATTTATTAACCGCTATTGAACTTTTCCGGGCTGCTTTTTCAAGTATGTTTAATAATTTTTTTTCCGCCTGGCTCTTACTTTTTGTTTTAAAAATAACAAAGGTATTTAAATCTCCGTTATTTGCTTCACTATCCCCCATTGCAATAGTCATTTCGTTATCAATAATAACCAGGAAATCGTTAATTATATCTATATTATATTTATTTCTTATCAGGTTTATTTCTTTAAGATATCCCTTTAATCTTCCTAGTTTCCGCAAATAGTTTTTATAATTCTCAAAATAAGAATTAAAATCTGATAAAGAAATAACCATAAATGTTGAAATAAATGATGGCAATATATTGTCAACATATATTTTTTGCGGATTCTGATTATTAAAAAGATTTGCAGAATAATTTAAGGAGTCAGAATAATGTGTAAAACCATTAAGCAGAATAATATCTTCCTTTATGTTCATATCAAGTTCTGCCCAATTTGCAAAGTAATTGTACGACCTTATCTTTGATTTAAAGTTTTGGTTAATACATGTTGAGATAACTTTAGGTATATTTTTAAAATTCAGTAATAAATTAGCATCAACATTCTTCCCTGCAGTCGCTAAAACTTCCTTAAATCCGGGCTGATGTTCTATAGATTTTGACATATCTAATTGTCTTACAGCGTCCTCAATTAAAATTGAAGAAAAACTTAATATAAAAAGACCATCTGTTACCGTATAAGAAAAGTTGTTTACCGGTTTTTCATTTAATAATCTGATATCATATAAATCCCTGCCTTCATACTTCCTGGGAGTTATTGTTCCTAAATTAATTAATAATTCAGAAATTAGTTCATTAATCTTATTTTCTCCAAGACCTTTGGGTAATTTAAAGCAATAAATAAAGCTAACCTTTGCCCTTCCGGTGTAATGTGCTGAAATGTAAGATGGATTATTTAAAAGAAGTGCTCTTATAACAGGATATTTCGAGATTAATACCTCAAGATAACTTATTTGCCGGTCAATCCTGCTAAAGACTTTCAATTTTCTGAATTCTTCCCAGATTTTGCTATTCTTCTGTGTATTTTTAACCAGACTTTGAAAATCATTAATCCGTATAATAAAAGATGCATCCAATGGAATTGCTTTTAACGGCTCACTTGATACTACAGGCCTATTCCTGAAGAATAAGAAACCTAAAAAAATTAGTACCGCGATGAATAAAACAATCACATATATAAAAGCTCTCTTAGTTAACATATTCACACTTAATAGCTCTTTATTCAAAGTTATGAAATTAATCTATTCAACAAAATCTTTATTACTAACACATCAGGTTGCATCTATTGAAAGCTCCGGAATTTTTCATAATAGTCAAATGGAATAGTTTTTGTTAATATTTATGAATTCTTATACTTTTGGGGATTATGAAAATTATATACTGCATATTTCTCTTGTGTGTTTCCTTTATTTACTATTCAGCAGGGCAGGAAATTGTTATACTTAATTCTTCAACAGGAGTTCCTATTGAAAATGTTGCTGTTTATAACCAGGATAAGTCGATATCCACACTGGCCAATCAAGAGGGTAAAGCTGATATTTCAGCGTTTAATAAAACTGACAGTCTGTATTTTCAACATACAGCATACGATATTTTAATTTTAACGAAGTCAGAAATCCTGACAAATAAGTCCAGAATATTGCTAAACAGAAAAAATATTTTAATTGAAGATATAGTAATTTCACTTGATAAATTTGGTGAAGATAAAAAAGAAATACCGCATATGGTTGACGTTATCATGGCAGATAAAATTGAAAATAATACTTCCCAGACTTCCGCAGATATTCTAACAAGCACTGGAAATATTTTAGTCCAGAAAAGTCAGGGGGGAGGAGGAAGCCCCATCCTCAGGGGATTTGAAGCCAATAAAGTCCTATTGGTAATAGATGGGGTTAGAATGAACAATGCAATATACAGAAGCGGACATCTGCAAAATTCAATCACAATTGATAATAATATCCTGGAACGAACTGAAATTATCTATGGCCCGAATTCCATAGTCTATGGCAGCGATGCACTGGGGGGTGTTATACATTATTATACAAAAGATCCCCTACTGAATGAAGAAGAACAAAAAACTGTCTTGCAGACTACTGCATATTCCCAATATTCATCAGCTAACAATGGAAAAGTTTTACATTTCAATTTTAATATAGGTGCTAAAAAATTCGGATCACTTTCAAGTGTTACCATAAGTGATTATGGCAATATAAAAATTGGCAAACTTAGAGCACCCTTCCTGGATGATACCTATGGAAAAAATCTTCATTATTTTAAAAAAATTGAAGGAACCGATTCAACAGTTATCAATCCTAATCCTGAAATCCAGATGAACACCGCATATAAACAATATGATATCCTGCAAAAATTGAAATATTCTCCAAACAGTCTGCTTGATTTTGTTTTAAATATACAGTATTCAACATCGTCAGATATTCCCCGCTATGATCAATTAAACTCTTATAAAGGAGAAAATCTGAAATTTGCCAGGTGGGATTATGGCCCCCAAAAAAGGCTGTTCGCATCTCTAAAATCAATCCTTAATCATTCAACTCCATTTTTTACCACTTTTAACAGTATTCTGGCAATTCAAAAAATTAATGAGGACAGGATTACAAGAAAATTCAGGAATATTAATGAGATTCACCAGGAAGAACTTCTTTATATGTATTCAATAAATTTTGATCTATTAAAAATTCATACTCAAAGTATTAAAACTCACTATGGAGTTGAATTTGTCTATAATAACCTGGAATCCCGTGCATTTAGACGTAATAGAATAAATAATTCCGTTGCAGATACCTTAACGCGCTATCCTGACAAGGGAAATAATACATATGATTTGTCAGCTTACATTAAAAATAAGTGGAATATCAGTTCCAGATATATTTTATCAGGCGGTATAAGATTTAACTATTCACACTACGCTTCAGAATTTGAGTATAATTCAAATTTTTATAATTTGTCATTTTCAGAAATTATTCAAAGTAACAAAGCTGTAACAGGAAGCCTGAGTTTAATTTATTTACCGGTTAAAGATCTGAAACTTAATCTTATATTTTCATCTGGCTACAGGAATCCAAATATTGATGATTATGGAAAAATAAGAGAAAAGGGTGGAGACCTCATGATCCCAAATAATAATCTTAAACCTGAATATTCTTATAACGGTGAATTTGGATTTTCAAGAACATTTGATGGTTATATCCAAATCAACGGCTCATTATTCGTTAATATTCTGAAAAATGCAATTATCAGAACTCCTGCACAATTAAACGGGGCATCATCATTTATTTTTAAAGATGATACATTAAAACTAATTAAAAATTATAATGCTGCAGAAGCTGTTATTTATGGTACCAGCTTAAATATTATATCTGACTTAAACTCAAACATAAGTTTCAGAGCTACATTTAATTACACATATGGTAAAAACTTATCGGATACTCTTCCCCTTTCGCACATTCCTCCAATTTACGGCATAACAGCAGTTAGTTATCAATTGAATAAAATAAATAACGAAATATATATCTGTTATAATGGGTGGAAACGAATGAAAGATATGAACCCATATGGAGAAGATAATGCAGATTACGCAACTGAAGACGGCTTCCCCGGATGGTTCACTTTAAATGCCAAAACTAACTACAGAATCACTAAAAGAATATCCTTACTGGTTGCAGTGGAAAATATTCTTGATTCCTTTTACATGCCTTTTGCGTCAGGGATTGCAGCGCCCGGAAGAAATTTTGCCGGATCTGTTAGAATGAAATTATAAGTCCCAAATACAGCATCGACCTGATAAACACCATCATCTTTTTCCGGCCTTTGCTGATAACAAAATTTTGAAATCTCAAAAATCTTGTCGAAATTAGTAATTAAGTCATGCATATGCAGGTATTTTTACTTTAGGGAATACTTACATTATACAATGTTTAAGCACTAGACCCAAATTACTCAATGCATACAAAAAATATTTAGATTCGGTGAAGATAAAATTCCTTAAATATCTGGTTTTTATCTTTGTTGTCATATACCAAATGACAATTTCATTAGCAAATGATTCTAGTGTAAATAAATCATCTATTCTATTAAAACCGTTATCCGGAGAAAAATCAAACTACTGTGGAGATAATCAGTATAATAAAGTCGGAGAAAGAATTAAAACACCAATAAGAGTAAAGGTTATAAATAAAAAAACCATACCTGTTCCGAATTTCCCGGTTAAATTCAAAATAATTTCATTCCCTGATAAGTCAAAAGGGCAATACCTTGAAGATACAATAGTATATACCGATTCATCGGGTATTGCCGAAAATTTCTTTTACTTTGGTTCGCATGATGGCCAGTATGAAGTCCTGGCTAATATTCAGTCTGATTCAGATAAAACTTTTCAGGTTTTCAAACTTTTTGCCCGAAAATCAAATTGGGTATTTATATTAATTATTGGCATTATCGGAGGTCTTGGGTTGTTTCTCTTTGGAATGAATTTACTTAGCGGAGGTTTGCAAAAATCAGCCGGTGACAGAATGCGAAGTATTTTAAGTACTTTAACATATAATAGATTTATAGCTGTTTTTGTTGGTATCTTTACTACTGTAATCACGCAAAGTTCAAGTGCTACAACAGTAATGCTTGTAAGTTTTGTAAACTCCAGGCTTATTCGTTTCAGGCAATCAATAGGGATATTTTTAGGCGCTGCTATCGGTACTACAATCACTGTTCAGATAATCGCATTTAAACTCAGTGACTATTCATTACTGATGATAGGTATTGGCTTTGGAATGTACATTATCTCAAAAGGTCAGAAATTTAAACATATTGGAGAAGCCTTACTGGGTTTTGGAGTGCTTTTCTTTGGAATGCATATTATGTCAAGATCAATGTATCCCCTTCGATCATATCAACCATTTATTGATATGATCCTTACACTTGAAAATCCTCTTTTAGGAATACTAATTGGAACAGCTCTTACAGCATTAATTCAAAGCAGTGCCGCATTTATCGGCATTATAATTATTCTTGCAGGTCAGGGATTTATAAGTCTTGCAGGGAGTATCCCCCTTCTTCTCGGAGCTAATATCGGAACCGCCATTACAGCAATACTGGCAAGTATTAATTCTTCAAGAGAATCCAAGCAGGTTGCTCTTGCCCACACATTATTTAAAATAACCGGCGTACTGATATTGATCTGGTGGATACCTGAATTCGTACGAATAATTGAGTCTATTTCTCTGAAAAATATATTACCCGACGAACCAATTAATACCCTTTCAGAAAGATTACCAAGACAAATTGCAAATGCACATACTGTTTTTAATATAATTCTTGCATTAATCTTCCTGCCGTTTACCATATCATTTTCAAAAGTTGTAAATAAGATTCTTCCCTGTAAAATTGAAGAATTATTCCACCCGAAAACCAAATACTTAAATGACAGCCTGATTAAAACTCCTTCATTAGCGCTAAGTGAAGCTAAACAGGAAGTTCTAAGAATGATAAATATCATAAAAAAAATGACAAGAGATATCATTTTTCCTTTTATGGAAAAAGATGTTGAAATACTGAAAAGAATTGAACAACGTGGAGAAGAGATCAATTTCTTAAAGAATGAAATAAATACCTATTTACTAAAAATAGCCAGAGAAAAAATAAGTTCAAAAATGGCCAGGGAGATTTACCAAATGATGTTCGCTGTCAAGGAATTTGAGCAAATTGGCGATATAATATCAACAACCCTGAAACAACATGCTACGAATTGGTGCAATGATAAGTCTGATTTCTCCTCCAAAGGGAAAAAGGAAATTCTTGAATATCACTCATTGACAATTAAACAGATTACAAGAGCATCTAATTTGTATAAAGAATTTGATTTGAAGAAAGCAAAAAAAATGAAATTGAAATATGAAGAAAACAGGGATCTGTTTATAGAATTAGAGAAGCAACACTATAAGAGGTTAAAAAAGGAAGTTGAAAAATCTGTTGAAAGCAGTAAAACACATCTTGAATTAATGACAATGCTTAAGTTAATCAATAGCCATATTACTAATACTGCAAGAATTTTATTACAATAAAGAAAAATCCAACAATGCGAGGTGTAAATCCAAAAATAGAAGGCAGCTGGAAAGAAATTCTAAAGGATGAATTTAGTTCTCAATATTTTACTGAACTAAAAGAATTTCTTATTGAAGAAAAAAAGAAATTTAATATTTATCCTCCGGGCAAATTAATTTTCAATGCTTTTAACAGAACACCTTTTGAAGAAGTAAGGGTAGTAATACTTGGACAAGATCCATATCATGGAAAGGGTCAGGCTCATGGACTATGTTTTTCTGTCCCTGAAGGCATTTCACAACCTCCATCGCTGCTTAATATTTTTAAAGAACTAAAATCAGACCTGGGCATACCTATTGCAAACCATGGCAATCTGGAAAAATGGACATCTCAGGGGATTTTACTCATAAATGCAACTCTTACAGTTAGAGCAAATCAGGCCGGTTCACATCAAAACAAAGGATGGGAAAAGTTTTCTGATGTGGTTATACAAAAGATCTCAGAAAAGCGGGCAGGAATAATCTTTCTCCTTTGGGGGAAGTATGCCCAGGAAAAAGAGCTGCTAATTGACAAAAATAAACACTATGTACTTAAGGCTGCACATCCCTCACCTTTTTCCGCTGATAATGGCTTTTTTGGATGCAAACACTTTTCAAAAACCAACGATATCCTCAGCAGACACGGACTGGAAAAAATTGACTGGAGAATTTAGAGCTTAACCTGAAAATTGAAAGAAACATGGAAAGGTTTGTTAAAACCTCATACCCAAATTAAATCCAAACCAGCCTCTTGTGCTATTTCTTCTGTCAGCAATATTAAATGCCCAGGATGGCGCAATTTCATCAGCAGAATCTCTAAAATTTGAAATTAAAAGATTAAAAGAGGGCCCTGCGAAAATACTGAAATGGTCTGCTATCTGATAGTTAAAGCTTATCTTTAACATATTCAGTTGATTATATTCCCAGTTTTCCCAGAAATGCTTATTAACATGATAAGCATGCATTTCTATATCTAGTGATTTATTTTGCTTCAAATCAATATTTGTGCCTACTCCAAAACCAGCACCGGCATTAAAATCACTTACAACCGGTTTATATCCCAGGCTGAATATTGTATATAAACGTCTGATTCCAATCTTAAAAGAGGCATTCATAAAAAATGTTTCATTACCCCAGAATTCAAACCTTCTGTAACCTCCTTTTTTTACGATACTTAAAGGTGCAATTGGGATTCCATCAATTGTATCACAAATATTAATAAATCCTGCGATTTGTATTCCCTTTACATTTCTTGCAGCATTTAAAAATCCGGCTATGCGAATCCCATCAAAATCATCAGAGGCATTTAAGAATCCTGCTATCTGAATCCCATCAAAATCACCGGTAGTATTTAAAAATCCGGCAATCTGAATTCCATCAAAATCATCAGTGGCATTTAAAAATCCGGCTGTCTGTATTCCATCAAATTCGTCTGTAGCATTTAAAAAACCTGCCAGTTGAATCCCTTCAAATTCATCAGCGGCATTTAAAAACCCGGCTGTCTGTATTCCATCAAATTCGTCTGTAGCATTTAAAAAACCGGCTAACTGAATTCCTTCCATCTCATTAGCGAGGTTCATAAATCCTGCAATCTGAATACCTTCATTATCCTCAGATACATTCCCAAAACCCGCAATCTGCGCTCCAACAGTCTCTCCGGCAATATTACCAAAACCCGATACCTGGACACCTTCAAGCGCCGCAGAAATATTAGCAAAACCTGCAATTTGAACAGCTTCAGCATCGCCACCTGCAATGTTAATAAAACCTGAGGTCTGAAAACCTTCAACCGGCCCTCCGCTTAAATTCATAAATCCTGCTAATTGAATCGCTTCAGTCGACCCACCCACTATATTGCCAAATCCTGCTACCTGAAATCCCTCAACATAATCTTCAGTAAGATTTAAAAATGAGCCCAGTTCAAATCCGTCCACGCCTCCATTATAACCAGCCAGAATGTTAACCGAAAAGTTATTTACTATTTTTGATGATTCTGTTCCGTTTGTGCCAAGGGGAGTTATAAAGGTCACCTGGAATGGTCTTACTTCATAATCACTTCCCTTTTCTTCCTGGGCTAATACATTTGCCAGTGCGAAAAACAGCATGAATGCAAATAAAATTTTATTTTTCATTAGATATAGGTTTTTACTTTATTAGAATGACATTAAAAAATTAAATAAGTTGCATTATATTATGAATAATATAGCTGAGCAGCTTGGTATTCAAGGTGAGATGGACCAAGAATTTTTTTAAAATTATTTTTTGTTCTAATTGAAGCAACTTTTAGTGTAATAAAATCATCCTACATTCAGGATACTTATCAATCACCAAATTTCTATGTCAGTTTGCCCGGATTAGGAATTATTCTTAATCCGGGTTTTTTTTGAAAGATGTTTCCAGGCTATTGCTAAAGATCTTTATGATCCAGCATATAGTTATAGAAATCCACAAGATTATCTTTATCTTCACCATTCATCCATTTCATGGCACTTCTTGGATGCTGATTCATTGCCCCTGTTATCAGGTAGGGTATATGATAACCCCATTGTATTTCATCCTGTAACGGAATAATTTGTTTTTGAATAATATCATAAACAGGACGAAGCTTATACTTAGGATTTTTTAAGAAAGACATCAGTACTTCAAGAGGACAATTACCTGCACCACGGCCAATTCCAAGTAATGTGGCATCTAACATATTACATCCCTCGATAATACCTGTAATGGTGTTGGAAAATGCCAGTTGCATGTTGTTATGCATATGTATGCCTATTGTTTTTTTAGGTAAAGCAGACTTATATTTATTAACTAATACTTCTATCTGCTCACAATACATACTGCCAAAACTATCCACAAGGTAAAAAATCGGTACTTTCGATTTGGCAACATCTTCCAGCGCTTCATTCAAATCTCTCTCCATCACAGTAGATACAGCCATGAGATTTATGGTTGCATCATACCCTTTATCCATACAATGCTCCGCAAGAAATATCGCCTTATCCATTTGGTGCACATAGCAGGCGACTCTAATCATATCCAGAACACTTTCTTTTTTAGGCTTGATATCTTTATAGTCAATCCTCCCTATATCCGCCATAGCAGAGAGTTTTAAATTTGTCTTGTTGTCCCCCACAATCCTTCTCAGTTCCGTATCATCACAAAATCTCCACGGACCGACTTCTTTACGCGAAAAGGCGTTCTCGCTACTTATATAACCAATCTCCATATAGTCAATTCCTGATGCTACACAGGTATTGTAAACATCCTTAACAAACTTATCGGGGAATTGCCATTTATTCATTAATCCGCCATCCCTCACGGTACAATCCATTACTTTAATTTCTTTTCTATACATATTTTATTATTTTATTTGTTTTATACTATTTGTTAAATTTTGATTTTTCAGCAATTTCTATCTCCTCATTAATAAAATGATTAATAAGATTCTTATATATACTCTCTATTATATCCGGATTAAGGCCATTTTCAACTGCAAGTTTTCTTCTGTTTTCAAGCACTTCATTATATCTTTTTTTGGCAATAATACTATCCCTGTCCTTTTCCTTGTATTTTACTACTTCTTTAACATAACTGAAACGTAAGCCGAGTAATTTAATAATTTCATTATCAATATTATCAATGGCATCCCTTATCTCTTGTATATTTTCACATTTTTCAGGTTGTTTCATTGTTAAATATTTGTATATAAATAATTAAAAAGCCTGTAAATATAAAAAAAACTTGCTTATTCAACTAGTAATAAATAATGAGTCGTTAAATAGAATTATTATAAAATATAATACATCAAAAAGCATTTGAATCAGTACAAAAATTTGAAAATCGTTTAAATCAGCTTTGTATAAAGGGTTGGAAAGCAACTTCCATTGGAGGCAATGGTCAACAATTTGTTGTTCTGCTGGAAAAAATTATACCCTGCCAGGACTGATTTTATTAGAAATACTCTATTCGAAAATTTTATCTGAAAAAATCTTCCGGTTGGAATTTCCCAAAAAAATGTAACTAATATTTAAAATTATATCAGATAATTATAATTAATTTTAATCGACTTATTTATGCATAATTATTGAAATATAATTATTTAGACTTAATTTGTTAGTTAGGGCAACAATTAATAATGTGGAAAATTTTTAAATTTTACTAAAAATTATTGTTTCAATGATGTTTATTGAAACATTTTTTTACATACATTTAACCAAATTTTTTATTATTACGTATTATAACTGTGACAAAAATTACTTAAATTTATATAAGGTTAAGTATAGATAATTAATTTTACATCTGTGATAAAGAAAAAAATAATAAAAGATTTTGAGTTATTACCTGATGAGATAGTTGTACAGGTAAAAGAAATGTATCCTGATGGCTTTGAGGATAATTTAATCACATTTGAGAATTTAAAAGGAGAAATCGAGCTGGCATTACCTTTTGAAACTGATGAAATCTACTACCTTATTAAGATGCCTAAAAACAATACATCTAAAAAAGAAGAAGAAGAAGAAGATTTTGATAATTCCTCACTGGAAGAATTCGACAATTTTGAAAACCTTGAGATTGCCGATGATATTTCAGACGAGGAAGAATAGGCCTCTTTCATTCCCTATGTAATTC
>CBFCXR010000053.1:0-13254 GCA_965602045.1 uncultured Bacteroidales bacterium
TCCACTTGAATTTATATCCACGTTCATTTACAGGATGCACTTCTATTCCTTCAATATAGTATTTATATTCTGGCATTTTCTATATTTTGCATTTTGCATATTTCTGTTTTGTTATCCCTTTTAATCATTACCTTTCCATTGCCAAGATATATTACCTGCGACCTTGATTTCATGTAATCAAGTGTTTCACGTGCTACTTTTTCCTGTTTTTCTAGTTGGTTAATAACTTCCTGTGATATATCCTTTTGTGCTGTATCTGGCAAACTATCCCTATGTAACCAGTGATACATTTCATCTGTAAGTTTTCCTTTATTTATAGCTTCAATAAGTTTTCTACTCTTACCTGTTGATTTCTTGTTAATAACATACTCACCATCTTCAGCTTCAATGACTTCACCACCTTGCTTGTGAGATTTGCCTTTTACCTCTCCACCTTCGCCAAATGTTTCAAGTGATTTGATTTTGGATTTGTAACTGGCAAAAGCACTTATCATATATGCCACTTGCGCCAATCCTAAAAGTACTCCTACAATAGGATTAACCGTTGTCCATCCTTTTATGATATTTGCAGAAGCTGTTATCATACTGCTGGTCTGACTTGCTAAATTTATTTGTGCCTCCCTCTTTTGCGCTTCTTTTAAGTCTTTTGCTGCTGAATCTCTTAATCTCTTTTCTTCAGCTATTTGTGTTATAAGCCTGTCATAATCATTTGCCTTGCCTTTGTCCTTCAAATCCTTTTCATCTTCCAGTTTATCTTTAAGTTCTTCTAATCTTTCTTCATGTATTTCCAGATTATCTTCTGCTGCTGCTAAAGTTGCTGCATTTATTTTTTCAAGCATATTAGTAATTTCATTTACCATAATATCTGCTGCATCGGTAATCTCTTCGAGATTTTCTTTAGTCAATCCTAAATATTCCTTAATCTTATCAAATACTGTCTTTTTAGGTGCTTCATATTTCAGTTCTGCTTTTATCGGTGGTGCTTCAGTAGTTGCTCCGGTTACTTGTGCTACTTTTGGAACAATTTTATCTAAAGCATTACTCATTTCATTATATTGTTTTAACAATCCTTGCAATCTTTTTATCTCGTCATTGTAATAAGCTATCATCTTTGGGTCAGTTGCTTCTCTTTTTAAATCCCTGTAAATTTTCATCTGCTCATTAAGCTCATTTATAATCCCTGTCTTTTTATCTTTAGCTTTATTTTCTTCTTCATCAGCTACTTTAGTTAATTTATGTAATTCCTCCGTATTATTAATTGCATTTGCTATATATGTCTGTAGTTCATCATAGGCTTTAATTTGGGCTTTAGCTGTCTTTATCATCCGCCTGCTTTTTTCAACATCACTATCCAGGTATTGCTGTGTGAGATATATACTTTTATCCAATCGCTCAACCCATATAGATAATTTATCTTTTGCCGCTTCATCATTTAATCCCATTATACTATTAGTTATATCTTTTAAATATTCATTATATTTTACCATTTTTGCAGACTCCTCATCAAAAGGTGTCATGCCTTCTATAAATGTACGAATAAGACCTAAAAAGCCTCTTAAAATACCTGTTGCTTCTCTACCAGCCAATATAAATTTTTCCCATGCTGATGTTACTTTCTTGACTTCGCCTTTTACATTTTTTTGCATAACATCTGCCATTTCTTTTGCTGCTCCACTAGCATTTTCATATTGTTCTGCTAGGTTTTCAACTTCTTCTGCCTGGTCTGCTAATATAAGTAATGCTGTCTTTGCCCGTTGCCCAACTTCTTCCTGTGCCCCTGCAAGCGTTAATCCTTTTTCTGATAAATTTTTTATTGCCTGTGCTGTTCCTCCGGAAACCTTATCAAGTTGTGATATAATCATACGTAATGATGTTCCTGCTCTGCTGCCATGTATTCCGGCATCTGCCATTTTGCTTAACATAGCTGTAATATATTCAACACTTAATCCTGCTGCTTTACCTATCGGAGCTACATATTTCATAGATTCAGCAAAGCGTTCCATATTAAGAGCCGAACTACTAATACTATCTGCCATAACATCTACTACTCTTTGTGTTTCTGTTGCTCTAAGTCCGAATCCACGAATTGTTGATCCTGCCACTTCTGCTGCTTGTGCTAAATCTGAACCAGCGGCAATAGATAAACTTATTGTTGCTTCTGTTGCAGCTAATATTTCATTAGTTGTAAAACCAAGTTTAGCAAATTCATATTGTAAATTTGCAACTTCAGAAGCTGTTTTTGGAGTTACCCCCCCTAATCGTATTGCATCAAGTTTAAGCCTTTCTATTTCTTTTGATGTTGCTCCTGTTACAGCCCGAACTTTTGACATTGAGGCTTCGAATCGTGTCATTATGCCTATTGAATTTTTTATTACCCTGAATATTCCATAAGCACCCAATGTTACACCCATTGCGCCTGCAAGATTACGAAAAACACCAGCTAATTTATTTCCTGCCATAAAAGACTTTGATTGCGCATCAACATTCTTTTTTATAAGTTTTGTATTTTTATCAATTCTTTTATTATATTGTTCTAATTGAAGTCTATTTTTTTTAGTAATTTTCCCCATCTCATTGCGCTCTCGTCGCCATATTGCATTTTCTGCTTTTGCTCTTTTTATTGAACCTACTTCACTTTGAATAATATTTATATATTTTTTCCTATCATTATTTGCCCTACTTATAGCATGGCTTGTTTCTGCCATTTCTCTGTTATATTTATCTTGTGTAATCTGCCCCTGTTTTACTTTATTTTTTAAATCATCCTGTTTATTTTTTAAATTGCCAATATCTTTAGTAAGTTCATTAATCCTGGCATCAACATCGGTTACGGATTTAATATACTTTGTATTTGCATCCGACATTCTTTTGGTTGCTCCACTCATTGCATCGGCATTCTCATTGATTTTCTTTTTCAGTGCATCAAATGTTTTGAGCAATTCGGGCAATCCTAAATCTTCTATATTAAATTTATCTGCCATTTTTAATTTGATAAAAGATTAATTATTTTTCGCCAACTTAATTTTAATATTTTATTCTTTTCAACTTCAATATTTTGTGGGCTTAATCCAAAAACATGATTATATTTTGATTTAATTTTACTTGTAAGATTATCACGAGAATCTATTTCAAAATCATAACCTAATGCCAATGCATAAAATCCAGCATGAAATTTTCCTGTTATATATAAATTAGGAGCATCTGAATATCTTTTAGGATTAGGTGTTATTTTTTGTTTCCATTTTATATATCTTTTGGCTGCAATTGACGATTTAAAATAAGTATCTTCTGAATAATATGGTCTTAAATTAACACCTTCAGAAGATTTTCCTTCCATTAATTGTTGTTTATTTAATTCAGCAAATTCATTAGTAAATCCAATAGCAATCTCATTCATTAAATCACGTGGATTAATTCTATTTATTTTATTAGCTATATCCCTTAAATTCATTTTTTAAAGATTTTGATAAGTCAATTAATTCATTAACCAATTTATCTTTTTGGTTTTTAAATACTTTTTCATTTAATGATTCAGTATCTTTATTGTAAAAAGATTGTAATTGTTCTAACTGACTTTGTATCTGTTTTTTAATATTTAGATATTCCTTTTCTTTAGCAGTAAGATTTTGTTTTGCGTTTTTCAGTTTGTCGGTTTGTGCCTCTGCATTTTTTAAAGTCCCTATTGACTTGCTGTCAATCTTTGTCATATCACTTAATGACCTCTTTATCTTCTTTGCTTGTTTGTCTATATTAGTATAACTTCTGGCAATAACCCTTTCGACTTGTTTAAAAAATTCGTTCATCTTGGTAGGAATACCAACATCAACTATATCATTATATTGAATTTTTTTAGCCATCCTGTTTCATCCCTCTTAGCCGCTTTTTAATTTCCCTTATTCTCTGTTTTATGATTCTTCTTAGCCCCTTTTCAGCTAACTTTCCTTGTTTAGTAGTCAAATCTATATCTTCACGTTCATGCATCAAATTGATTGTATGAACTATACTATTATAAACTTCTGTATTTTGTGATTTGTACTTTTTAGGTTTTTTACGCTTGCCACGCTCAATATCATAATAATCCTGTGTCTTTACAAGTTGAATATCCTTATAATCAAGTTCACAAAGTTGCCTCAATGATTGCTGATAATGCTTAGTGGTTACAATATAATAATTACCAAAAACGTAAACAATATGGTAGGTATTTTTATGCTTGTTTACGTTCCTTTGGCATTGGTTTATTACCCCTCTTAACACGTAATTGATTCGCCATTTGGTTTTCTGATTCTTTGACATAATCTTTTTCTAAATTATAGTATTCAAAAACTGTTAATTTTCTCGTATCTTGGCCGCTCCATTGAGTCAGGACTCGATGCATTGTTGCGTTTTGCTTCCTCAATTCTTCAAGTGTAGGTAATTTTTCATTTATTGTTTTTAACTGGGCTTCTATAACTTGTATAGTCAAATCAGCTAGTTTATTACCTAACAACCAGTCCAGCTTTAATCGTACTAAATCACGCCTTTTATGAAATTGCACTTCGTATTTCCGGCTTACTCCAAATTCATCAATAATCTGTCCTATCAAAAAATCAATTACGCCATTTAATAATTTTCTACGTGTTATAAATTTCCAACGTATATCTTTTATCAAATATTCAGGGTCGTTAAATTCAAATACACCCTGGTATGCTCTTACCGGGCAATCATATATCGTATTATAAATATTAAACACGTATCAATGCCTCTCTATATTTATCACTTAGTCTCTGCACGAATCCTAACTGCCATAACAGTTTATCAATGCTTTCCGGAGTAAGTCCGAATATATCTGCTCCATAGTCTTTTACAAGTTTCTGCTCCTTACTGTCCCTGCTCCCATGTTCCCAGAACTTGTCAAATGCAAGTATATAAAACCCTGCATGAAAAGCACCTGTAAATTTCAGTGTCTTGCGGTCTGTTGGTAATCCTCTCCTTGCCCTTGTCATTCTATATGAAGGTGAATAAGGGGATAACTTTGCTCCTTTAGAATCAATACCTCTTTGCTCTAATTGCTCTTTATTCAACTGAGCTATTTGCTCCTTAAATTCTTTTACTGTTTCACGCACTATCTGCATGAAATTTACCTTACGAGCAACATTACCCCAATCTTCAACTACTCCCATTATGGAACAACTACATCCCCGCAAGTTATGTCATAACCACTAACTGCAATCTTTAGTGTATATGTATGACCTGTGGTCAATAAAGCTGCTTCATTGATAGTATGCAAGTGTGTTGCTGCGCTATAACTTATACTACCTGCTGCTGCTAGCACTTCATCACTGTCATCTGCCTGATCTGTAAATGTTACCAAATCGTATGTTACATGGTCGCCTGTCAGGTAAATAGCTGTTGCAGGATTGTTCGGGTCAACATTATCCAGTGTTAATCCTACGGTACATCCGGTTACAGCAGGACTAGCCACTGCACCTGTTACATTACGTAATGGAAAAAAATCTACATCACTCGTAGCATCAGCATCTGCAACTGTAATCGCTACCATATCATTCAGCTCGTTAGGATTTTTAAGCCTGAACTTCAATATTACCTGAGATACGCCTTCTGAGCTTGTAATACCATAATCTTGTACCGTAAGGTTCTGAATCTTAAACGGTGTTAGATTTGTCCCGTCTGATACTCCTAAAACCTGAGTTGCAGCAGTGATAAGATAAACACTAATGCTATAATCCTGTAAGGCTTTTAGTCCTGCGACTTGCTTTGGAGCCAGGTCATAAAGCATAGCACTTACATCATAATCACCGTCTGCCAGCTTCCGGAAATAGTTATTTTCATCAAATACCTTATCTTCGCCACGCTCCGGAGTTACTCCGTAGACTATCGGTGAACATACGACTTTTATTGAAGTATCATCAGCAAAGTTATAAGTGTTAAACAAAGTCTGCCATGCATTTAATAATGCTGCATTTGCCAGTGTTACGCTGTTCGCACTGGCATCATCCTTTAAAGTAAGACAGAATAAAAACCGCCTTATTTCTTCAGGAGTGAATTTCCAGTTGTATCCGACATTACTTAGATTTGTCATCTTTTACCTCCTCATTTTTTAATGCTGACTTCTTGCCTGTCAGCGTTTCATAAAGTTTTTTAATTTCATCTTCGGTCAGCTTTTCATATCCTCTCTCACTGTAATCATTAACTACTTTTTTAAACCAACCTAATGATTTTGATTTCAATTTGTCAATATTCCAATCCTTTGGATTGTTACTTAGCTTTTTCATATTACCTATGATTTACCTCCATTATAAATTTAAAAATTAGATAGGGCTGCATATCATCATATTTGATTTTACTAAAGTCTAAACCCTCGAATACGTTTTCAACTCCGGTTATATAATTTATTATCCTGAATCCATGCGGCTCTTTTTTCAGCAAGTTAAAAACATCTTCCATAACTTCCTCGTCTGCCCTGTGAGCTTCGGATTTTAATTCCGGTATGTTTACAAAAAATACTATTCCAACTGTCGCTGTAAAGTTATGCTGGTTATTTATCGGCCTGTTTTCACCAACTGTAAAAAAACTCATTACTGCTTTAACATCATTCTGAAATATGTTACCGGTATATTCGCCGTTACTGTCATACGCCTCTAGCTGATATCCGTCTTTTACAGGTGTTTTATATAACCTGCCATAACAATCATACTGAGCAGCTTCTAAACTCCACGTGCTGATAAGATTAGTATGAAGTATAGACTGCAAAGCCTGAATCTTTGTATCCAGTTGAGTAGTCGTTAATTTTGTAACATTTCCCATTTACCGGTTATATTTTGTTACTATTGTATCATTAGTTAAACTACCCTTGCTAAACATATATCCTATGTATTTGCTATTTACATTATCCTCGATAAACATTTTACAATAAGATGTATCAACATCATCAAAATATGCACTTTCGCCAAATCTAAAACACTGGTTTGCGCTTGCTGTATTATCAAGGGTAAAATTTCCATTTGTTGCCGGTACTAATATAATGCCATCAACACTATAACCATAAGTTATCTCTGCATCTTGTGCATCTACATTAGTAAAGTCAAACATTATACCTATGCCTAATGGGCTTCTGAATTTTTTAAAATATACCGAATCCGTTGCTACTTGATTAGCAACAAATATAGTATCATTAGGGATAGGCGTATCATAAGTCGGGTATCTTTGTCCCGCAACAATATATGTAATACATAGTAATACAAAAATTAATATTGTTTTCATACTGCTGTTACTGTTTTGATTTGTTCTTTCTTGAATAAATTATTCTGTAATTTTTTAATCTCATTATCTAAAATACCTTCTACACCAATTGTAAGTGGTAAATCTTCCTTTTGTGGTACTCCATATAATTCTGCAAATGCAGCGATGGATTCTTCGCTCATGCGCTCAGCCCTGTTGCTTCTTGTTGAAGTTACAATGAGCTTTAAAACCTCAACAGCCATTGCATAACCTATAGCATTATTAAAAAGATGTTTATTTTCAAGTATCTGAGAGGTGTAATTATAAAATGAGCTTATATCAAAATTCAGTCCATAAGTTTCGCTAACATAAGATATATCATCCAGGTCAAAAAGTGCCGTTCCATTGGGCGTTGCTTTTATCGGCGTAAAGCCTAAATATGAGCTGTCTGCCATCAATGCAGCATTGTTCCAATTCCTGTTAATAGCTTTTACACTTCCCAGGTCACTCTGATAATAACCTATATAATATTTACCACCTTTTATTTCAAGAGAATCATATTGCATTATCCATTCTTCAGTAGGTGTTACAATTTCCGCTATGTTCTCTGCTGATGTTACACTTTGAGAATATATAGCCTCCTGTTTTGTGCTATGGTATAGATAAAGAGTAAAAGTTGCAGCCCCATCAAATTCTAATATGATTTTATTTATTTGAGCAGCTATATTTTTCAGTTTTGCTAAATTTATCTCATAACCTACAAAATCAGTCCCGTTATCAATAGTCTTTGTAATAACATTCTCATTATCGAATAATAAAAATTCTTCTATAAGGTCATTTTTTACTCGATATACTAAATCAATAACTTTTAATATTACTGACTTTTGAAGGTTATCAAGATAAATATTGAAGTTAGCATCAGATATACCAGGGTCGGGTTGTGATTCCTTGACATTCTCCACTGTTATCAATGGATTAAAGTCCTGAAAATATAATCCGCTGGCAGTTGCCAAATTATCGGCATCCAGTAAGCTGGTATATCCGGTCTTGGTTGGCTCGCGCCATCCTAACCGTTTATATAAGCCACTCGCTCCTATTAATGTGCTTACATTAATCATCTCTCAGTATAGCCACGTCTATACGTTCCAATACTGCCTTTCCTGTTGCACCTGAACAATGAGCTTTTATCTTCAGCCAGCCCCATCCTACACGTTGCTCCGCTTCTGTTAGAGTTTGCGCTGCAATAGTCTCTGTCATTTCTGCAACGGTTTGTGTTTGTGCCGGGACGTGAAGTGTATCATCATATATAAGACTATCATAAGCCCATATATTATAAGCTGCTGTTGTCCGGGTATGTTCTGCTGTCGTTTCAGTATGCGATGCATTAGTTGTTACTGCCCTATTGGTTATATTATTAAAACGAATAGTAGTATCAGCATAGTCAGTCATATACCAGACAACCGAATCTCCTATCTGCTTATAATCCATGTCAACAGTATTTTTACCCCACAGGCTGAACGTTCCATTATTGCTGAGGGCGACAACCGTATCGATTTTTACGTATATATCGTACCTGTAAAGGTCATCACGCAATACCCGGATTGTCCATTCTGTTGCTGCTATACCTAGTACACTATCACCTGCTACTCCTGCATCTACATGATAATCAAAAGTTTTGTTCTTCATGTTAATAGTCTGACTATCAACTGAAAAACATACGAAGCAAATTAATGCTATTAAAAAATATAATTTTTTCATAATCTACTCCTTTCTTAATTATCAAGAACAAACTTGAATATCGGTGTGTAAGTTGCGCCATCTGACAATGGAGCTTTAAGCATAGCATAATCGGTTGAATTTTCATATTCAAATGTTACATCCTGAGTTTCCCCGCCTGTACTTGAATTATCTGCGCCAGTTTCATAATAATGCACTGCATTAATTAATCCACTTCCTAACTCATCTGCCATATTTGAATATTCGTAATCCTTGCCGCTCCATCCACCGCCTCTGTTCTCTGAAGGAATACGATTTAACAATCCAACTGTACCTGCTGGCATAACATAAAAAGTTGCTGCATATTCACTATCATTGACCCTTCTGCTCTTTACGATATTCATATCATCAAACTGCCATCCCATATTTGTAGCGTTACCTGTCCCCTGTGCTGCAAGTTGTGCCGCCAATGCATTACCTACATTATCAGTTACTATATCTAATGCAACATCGTAGTCATTAATAGACATAATCTCCTGGATATATTGGAATATCCAATTTTCTTGTGAGGCTGGTATAATCCAACGGTATCCTGTCCCGTCCCATTCGCCAAATCTCTGATGTCCATCTTCTGCTGCATTATGTTGTGTTTTATTCGTGCTTAAATAAGCAGCCATTGCTGCTTCAATGCCGTTATCCATTGTAATTAAAGCACTTCTTAGATCATGTGCTAACATATCAGCCTGATTCATTATATTACGTCCACCCATTTTGAGTGAAACTCCATAATTAGCAGTTACTATTGAGAAACTTAGCGTTACCTTTTGAGTATCACCAAATGCTGCCAATGTATGGTCATGCGTTCTTGCGCTTCCGGCTGTAATGCTTCTAAGGGCAAAAACAAAAGTATCCACCGTCCGGCTATCTGAAGTTAGTACTTCATTTAACTTTTTTGGCGGTATCATTTTTTCACCCCTGCTTCGCATAAGATTTATAAGTTTATAAGGCTCATGCTTAAACTCAGACATTTCAAGTATTTGCGGTAAAATAACCTGAGCATTTGCTAACAACGAAGTTGTGTATCCTGCTGCCATTTTATTAAATTATTAAATTAATACTTCTACTGAGCCTGTTCCGGCAACTTCGTGCTTATGGTCGTAAGCTATGATTCTCCCAGAATAAATTCTGGATTAGCCTTTATAACATCCTTTAACAATTGTGGTCTTTTGTCAGGTGTTATTTTATTTGCCTTTTCGTAAGCATAAAAATCATCTGTTGTCTTTATATTGCTAATTTCGCCATCACCACCGCCTGCTCCTTTATCATCTTCGCCTCCCCTTCCTCTTGGGTTGGCTTTAACTTTTATTCCTTTATCTTTTATAAATTCTGCCATAACTACATTTGTTGGTTTTGATTTCTTACTTTTTTCATCTAGGCATGGTTTTCCGTTCTTGTACCATGTTGATTCGCCATTTTCATCTGTTTTAAGTTCATGTTCAGAATTATACAATGTGAGTAAATCACTATTAGTTAGCGGAGTATCAAGATTATCAGGAATAGTCGCTGCAATATCTTTATTTGTTTTCATCCGGCTGTTTTCAGATTTTAACCTGTCTATTTCCTCCTTATTATCGCTTTCGATCTTTTCAATATTTTCCTGCAATTCCTCAATCTTTGTTTTTTGTAATTCGATAGTCTCATTAGGCTTTGCATTTGCTTCTTTAAGCCCTTCTTCCTTTCCTTTTGCTAATGCAGCCTTGACCAGGTTTGGCACTGTCTTGCCTTCAAACTTGAAGTCATTTTCGTTCCGCGCTTCTTTTACGGCCATCTCAATAGCAGTATTACCTGCTTTCTTGGCATTTTCTAAATCTCTTTCTTCAAGTTCTTCATCAGTGAATGTCCAATTTACTTTGTCCGCTTCACTAAAATCAAGTGGAGTTTCTTCCTCTGCTTCAATAGCAGTCGTCAGGGTCTCGACAGGTATCTTTGTCAGTTCTGACAGTTTCTTAATGTCTTCTTTTTTAAACATAATTTATTTATTTAAATTATTAATCCTGTTCCGGATCTTCTTCCGGCTTGTCATTAAATTCAAAAGTGCCTGGTTTATCAGAAATAACATCATCACTTATAAATAAACTAATAACCCCATCTTTACCAGTTCCAATAATTACTGAATAATTACCAGAAATATAATTATGTTCTTCCCCATCACAATTTTCAAATATTGTACCTTTGGGAATTATTAAATTTTTCTTTAATATTATTTTTTTCATAATACGTTTATTTTTCTTAACTGGATTTAATTCATAATATATACAGGCGTATGCCATTTTATTCAGGTTTATCTTTTGGTTCTGTTCCATTAGGTTTATCTAATTGCTTCTCAGCTTCTGCAATTTTTTCATCCAGTTTAGCATTTGAGATATTCTTGGGTACATTAAGCCCCAATTTCTTCGCTTTAGCTAGCTTTAGTTCCCTTT
This sequence comes from uncultured Bacteroidales bacterium, assembly GCA_965602045.1. Classification (GTDB taxonomy): domain Bacteria; phylum Bacteroidota; class Bacteroidia; order Bacteroidales; family UBA10428. The sequence goes on from CBFCXR010000053.1 coordinate 11,415, forward strand.
CTGTTTTAGCTTCATCAAAAGGGACGTACTTACATCCTGTTAATTCAGGATGTTCATTATTGAATTTCGCTACTCGCGGTGTTATTCTTACGGTTCTCACCGTTTCTCCTTTGAGATATTTCTTGCTATTAATCCATGTTGAATCAAGAGCAACTACCTCTTTATACAGCTGTTCTGCTGAATGTTTTGTCATTTTCTTTAGGTATTAAATTAATATTATTAATTTGTGAATTTATATATTCATCTCGGTTAGATTTTAAACTTTCAATAGGTAAAAATAGTAAATCATTATCATTTATTGTATTTAGCCACTGAATATATATTAACTTTTTAACAATTTCCTCTTTTGGCATATTTATTGCACTGAGCTCACTCGCTGTATATAACGGGTAAATATCCAGGTTGAAAAGTTTAATCTGCTTTGTCATTTCGTAAGCATCATTAGCATATTCAGCTTGTAAATATTCCTTGTACTTATTTCTTTGAATATGTTCCGGTATGTTATCGGCCTTCATCTTTCCTAACTTTGCAAGTATCTCGTCAGGTGATTCTAACTGGTATCGCCTCCCATAGATTATAGTACATCCGTCATAACTACCCTCGAAATAGAACAATCCCATCATGTCAGTAATGAACTTTTCAATATTCTCGGCTTCAGTAGCTACCATACTAAGGTTAGTATGCACCGGTTCAACATCTAAGAACCTGCCTGTTGCTGTTTCTGCTGTCTTGTTCTCTATTGCATGAGTGCCCCAAATTGTGTAATGTATAGCTTTGGCCAGGTAATCAAGTTCATCGTTCATCTGTCTCCAGGTTTCCAAATCAGGGCTTACATATCCGGCAGGTGGTATTGGGTTAGCCGGTGTATTTTCTTCCGGCACTTTGACTGTTGTTATATCTGAAACATCCTTCCTTCGCCTTATTCCATCCCCTCCGCAAATAACACATGGCGACCCTTTTATCATTCCCTCTCCCTTACAAGCTAAACAAGCTCTTTCATATTCCCAATAACTCGGAAATCCGTTCATCTTCTTAAAAATGTTCTTTATGCTATTATCTATGACTGTTTCATTTGCTATCTCTACGGTACTGTCAATAAATGAAAGCCCGTAACCATAATTTTCGTCAAATGTAGATGAAACGCTAACTGCCGGTACTACCTGGTAATAATTCGGAAATGTTTCTTCATCAATCAAGGTTATTTCATCTCCTTTTTTCATAAACATATAATCCATTAAATCATCTACTACCCTGATTTTTTCGTATATTTCATCATTCTCACCAACAATTTCTTCCGGTTCAAAGATTATATATTCAATCCTGTTCCCTTTTAACTTGTAATCAAGTATTGAATGTATACTTTTAAAAGTAGGATATGTATTTATTCCGTCTTCAGATATTTCCATAAAAACTACTCCGGCAGGGTCAGTAAGTTTCTTTTGCATCCATGTACGCTCAACCCACTGCTGTACTGTAAGGTTATTTACTCTTAATAAATCTTTGAATAATTCTTCTTTTGTTTCAGGAAGGTTGTAATATTTTGCTCCTCCTCGTGTATGAAATACCTTTGTTAATGGTTGTAGTATGTTTCTGAATAAAGCCTTATTTGAACGTTTGTATAATTGCCGTAATTTATATTGTTCTTTATTCTCGTAGTTGTCTACTTGTTTTATAAAGTCATCAAGGCCTACTCCATTGATATGCATATTTAAGTTATCTGCATATTTCCTTGCTTTCTCAATTAATGTTTTATTTCCTGGTTCTTTGATTAAGTTCTTAATCTGTTCGAGTTCTAATATCATTTTAATCGTATTAGTCCGTCAGGCTTTCTCCCGAACAT
>CBFCXR010000054.1:0-13146 GCA_965602045.1 uncultured Bacteroidales bacterium
GCCTTTTTTAAAAATAGTTCAGAAAGTTGAAGACCTTGACAGACTATCTGCCGGTTATTATTTTTATGATTTAAATGCAAAAATCAATCATAAATTTTCCAACAGAAGCAGATTATTTTTAAGCTCTTATATGGGGAAAGATAAAGCATATGCAAAATATAAAGATGCATATGAGGACTACTTTGATGAAAATAAACTAAAATTATGGTGGGGAAATATAACAACGGCACTGCGCTGGAATTATATGATTACTAATAAATTATTTAGTAATACTACTGTAACCTACAGCAGGTATAAATTTCTAATAGGTGATGAATGGAGTTATCATTATTCCGAAGATGATAAACATGAAGAATATAGCTTTGACTATCACTCGGGAATTAAAGATATTGCAGTAAAACTCGATTTTGATTTCTTTCCTGACCCGAATCATAACATTAAACTTGGTTCAAGCTATATTTATCATACTTTCAGTCCGGGCATAACAACTGCCAAATACCTGGAGGGAAATGATGCTGAAACATATAATTTTGGAAATAAAAATATTTATGCAAGTGAAATAGACGTATATGCAGAAGATGAAATAAAATTAGGAAGGTTGTTTAAAACCAACCTGGGACTGCATTACTCTGCATTTTATGTACAGGATCATTTCTATCAATCGCTGCAACCAAGATTATCAGGCCGTTTCTTAATAAATGACAGATGGTCAGTTAAAGCAGCGTATTCAGAAATGAGACAATATATTCATTTATTAACAAACTCAACAGTTAGCCTGCCTACCGATTTATGGTTACCGGTGACCAAAAGAATAAAACCTCAGAAATCATTTCAATATTCCATTGGTACAATATATGGAATAACAGAAAAAATTGATCTCAGTATTGAAGGCTTTTATAAGGATATGGACGATCTCATTGGGTATAAAGAAGGAGCATCATTTTACTCTAATAATAACCTCTGGGAAGATCAAATTGAAACCGGTAAAGGATGGTCATATGGCATGGAGTTTTTAATTGAGAAAAAAACAGGTAAAACCTCAGGCTGGATTGGATACACACTTTCATGGGCAGAACGTCAATTCGATAATATAAGTTTTGGAAATAAATTTCCATATAAATACGACAGGCGCCATGATATAAGTATTGTATTAATCCATAAATTCAATGAAAAAATTGATGGGGGATTAACATGGGTATATGGAACCGGAACTGCTGTTACTCTGGCATCACAAACTTACATTCCTCTTACACCATACTATGATATCGATTACCTGCATGAATCTATCGAGTATATAGAAAATAGAAATAATTACCGTATGCCGGCATATCATCGCCTGGATTTGGCAATAAACTTTCATAAAGAAAAAAAGAGGATAAACCGTACCTGGACTATTGGAATATATAATGCATATTGCAGGCAAAATCCTTTTTTCCTTTATATAAGACCTGATTGGGATTCATCAACTAATGAAGGAAATAGAGAGTATTTATACCAGGTTAGTCTTTTCCCTTTGATATTTTCAATAAGTTATGGTTTTAAATTTTAATAATCTTAAAAATATTACAATGAAAAAATCATTGTTATATATCCTTTTAATAGAGATGTTATTTGTTTCATGTGAAAAAAAGATAAATTTTAAAATAAAAGATAAGGAAAGAAAAATAGTAATCAATAGCCTGTTAAGTTCTGATAGTCTAATACGTGCCAATATAAGCAAAAGTATGCATATACTTGACAGTTACTCAAAATTGCAGTTCCTGACTAATGCTATTGTTGAAATTTGGGAAAATGACAGTATGCTTGAAATTTTATCTCACAGGAAAGACGGAAATTACTATTCAGAAAACATCATCCCAATAGAAGGAGACAGATATAAAATAATTGCCAGATGTGAAGGATTAAGAGAGGCATCTTCTGAAATTATTATGCCATATAAAGTTCCTATAGCAAACAAAAGTGCTATGATTTCAGAGGGTGATTCGGAAATACAATGTTCAATCGATTTTAATGATCCTGCTAATCTTGAAAATTTTTATTTGTTTAAAGTCAGATCTCATATTGTATTTCGGTACTATTCTGAGTCTGAAGGCTGGGAGTATGAATCTTATGAAGGTGAGTTATTTATAGATACTAACGAACCGATTGTTGATGATTACTCATTCACAAATGAAGGAATCATTTTTAATGATAACTGGTTTGATGGCGAAAGTTATAATTTCACTTTTAATATTGACAGTTATAGCCTGTATGATACATCCACTGTTTACTTCAACCTGTATTCAATAAATAAAGAGTATTATCAATATTTAAGATCAAAAGAACTACAAAACTGGTTTGAAGATGATCCTTTCTCAGAGGCAGTCCAGGTATTTAGTAACATAAATGATGGAATAGGCATACTCGCAGGAAGTACATTATCAGAAGATTCCATTGAAATTATTATTCCGACTGCTTCAGAACCAGATAATCCATATTACAAGTAGATGGAGATTAATTCATATATTTAAAAGGGTAGTTTTAATATCAAATATAATACTAGGGCAGATATTCCAGGTATGACTGTAATATTAAATTAACCAGACTTGAGAAGCAGTGATGTATTAATTGAATGGTAATTTATCCGATAATTTCACCCCGCAATTCTTTAATATGTTTGTCAAGTTCTTTAATTTCCGTTAGTATAAATTCAACATGGCGTTTCTCATCCACAGATTCATTATTGATACTTGAATTAACTTTTTCCTCATATGTATTAAATACTCCCTTCAACGCCTGAAGCTTTACCAGGTAATTAGCTATTACTTCATCGTCATTATGGTTACCAAGCATTTCAATAAGGTTTTCAAGCGAGTACTTTTGTTCAGCTATTCTTTCCAGTACTTCAACATCTTTACTTTCTTTGGCGATATCCATAGCAATATATAATGCTTCAGTCCATCCTCCCAGAATTATTTGTGCTGCAGCACTATAACGTTCATTTTCTTTTAAATAATTGTCAGTTGCCATATATACATCGTTCGCAATTTCTATTAATGAATCCTTATTATCTATATTTCTATCAAATCTTTGAGCAGTGGTAAGAAAATAATCGCTTGGTATACCTAATTCCTCAGATAATTTCTGCATAGCATGAAAATACTTGCTTGTAAACTCTATTTGTTCAAAAATCCTTGCATAACTTAAATCAACTGCGTATATTCCAAGATTTAATGCCTTTTTTGAACTTGTTAAATATTCAGGAATTTTTGAGGTAGAATTAAGTATATCCGAATTAAAAACCGCTCCTATTGACTCAAATAATGAAGACATTTCAACTGATAAATACATGTTGTAAAAAATTGGCAAACCTTCACCAATTGTATCAAAACTATTAATTACTTTCCTGTTTTCATTCAAATTAATATCATCAAAACTAAAAGCATCAGTCTCGGATTGGGACCTTGATTTGCAGCTTAATAGAGCTGCAACTAATAAGCTTACCAGTAATAAATTAATTAGTTTTTGTTTCATAATAAATGTTTTATGTATGCTAATATAGTCTAAAATAATAAGCTCTAAAACTATTAATAATTTTAAAAATATGCAATTGATAAAATAAATTGTCTCCTGAATAAATATTTATCATAAAAAGTATTCATACAGGTTCTTACTGAAGATATCTTTCAATCAGAGATATTAGTTCACCGGGATTTATTGGCTTGGAAATATAGTCATCAAAACCGAAAGCGAGAAATTTTTGTCTATCGCTAGCCATTGCATAAGCTGTCTGGGCAATAATTATTAAATCTTTATTCAATTTCCTTATTCCGTCAGCTGCTTCTTTACCATTCATTACAGGTAGCTGAATATCCATAAGAACAATATCAATATTAGGATTCTCCCTGCATATTTGAACTGCTTCTTCGCCGTTTAATGCAAATAGCAACTTTACTTTTGTCGGCTTTAACACTTCATAAAAAAATTCATTACTAATATCATCGTCCTCAACTATAAGAATAATTTTATCTGCCCAAGATTTTTTATCCATAATTGCAATTTATCTTCCATTTACTATCGGACAATTATTCGGTATGTCTGATAGGATTTTTTAATAATTATTTAAACTGTAATTGCATAACCACAAAATATAACTGAAAATATTTAATTAAAGTTCAGGAATTCTTTAGTTATATTATTGTTAAATGTCAAATTTAACATCGTATAAAAATTACTATATATCCTTGTTGTAATTGCTAATCCTATATCATAAAGAAAAGCTAATATTATACTTTACTATAAAAACAACAATATAGTAATATTACGAATATTTGTAAAAATAGTTTTAATATCAGTTTTATAGAAATCCCGACAATATAAAATTAGCAAATTTTAAAATCTGAGATGACTCAACAGACAAAATAAAATTGAATATTAGTTATTATTTTTCAAAAAAACTTCATTATTTAAAATAAAGTTCATGAGAAAGTCATATGCTTTAGTAAGGTTATTTTCAGCTTGTTCCGTCATTTCTTTAAGAAAATCCCATTTATAACCCTTAATATGAAGAAGGTAAGTATCAGGCGCTTTATTATAAATAATATTACACAAATTGAAGATATAAGAAGGAGAAACAGCATGCATTGAAAATTCAGTTTTATCAGATGGTTTTACTTCAGTAAATAAGAAGTCATTAATATCTTCTTTTGAAGCATCGACAAATACTACCAGATCTTTATCAGCAATTTCTGCAGCATCTTCAATATTTAACTGATAATTGCAATCTACTTTTATTGATTTGAGATTTTTCTCTTTAATCCAATTATCAACTTTTTCAGTTAGAAAAATACCCAGGCCGTCATCCTGTCTTCCGGGATTTCCATACCCATAAATTAATATATTTTGTTCAGTAGTCAACTAAAAACTGGATTTGCAATCAATAAGTTTATTTTCCGAATCATATAATGCTATCTCAAGTGGCATTTGCCCTAAAGCATGAGTCGCACAGCTCAGGCAAGGATCATAAGCTCTGATTGCCACTTCAACGGCATTTGTCATTCCTTCAGTAATTTGAGTTTTTCCTTTCATTACTTTATTTGCCACCTGGTTAACTGCCTCATTCATAGGCTGATTATTATTTGTTGTCGATACTATCAGGTTAGCCATAACCAACTGATCATTCTCATTTATCTTATAATGATGAAATAGCGTTCCTCTTGGGGCTTCAATTAAACCGACTCCTTCCAACTGCTTCTGACCTTTTACACATAACTCACCTTCTAAAATATCAGGATCATTAAGCAGTTCCTGCATCTTTTCAGCAGAATGCAATATTTCAATTAGCCTTGCCCAATGCATATGCATTGACATGCAGCTGGGTTTGCCTTTTGTATAAGCTTTAAATTTGGCAAATTCTCTCTGCGCAAGGGGAGTATCAATAAATTCCGCTGTATTCATCCGTGCCAGGGGACCTACAGTATACCATCCGTCTTTTTTACCAATCTCCTTAAGATAAGGGAACTTCATATATGACCAGGATTTCACTTCCTCATCAATATATTTAAAATATTCCTGATAATCAACATCATGCAGAATCATCTTTCCATCAGAATCTATGGCACGTAATACACCATGATATAAGTCCAGAGCTCCGTCTTTTCTAACTAAACTCAGGAAGCTTGAAGGAAACACAGCAAAATCGTCTATTAGATCTTTATTCTTTTTATGAAAGTCATGGAAGAATTCAAGTGCAGATTGTGCCCAATCAATCATAAGATGAATTTTCATAGGATATATCCCATTTAATAAAAATTCTTTATCTTCTACTGACAAATGTTTGTTAATACCACCTGGTATTGCTCCTGTTCCATGTATTTTCTTTCCGGCAGTTGCTTTTATTACTTCCTGGCCATACTTTCTCATCATAACTCCCTGTACAGCTAATTCCTTATTCTCAAGTGCTACTCCTATAATATTTCTTTTTAAAGGATCGCCATCCACTCCAAATAATAAATCCGGTGAAGCAAGATGGAAAAAATGTAATGAATGTGACTGGAATATTTGTCCGTAATGCATCAGTCTCCTCATTTTTTCACCTGTTGCAGTAAGTCCGTCACCTGTCCCTGCACCAACAATGACATCTATTGCTTTTGCTGCTGCCAGATGATGACTTACAGGACATATACCACACAATCTCTGTACTAATACGGGTGCTTCCCAATAAGGCCTGCCCTGAACAAACCTCTCAAAGCCTCTGAATTCAACAATGTGTAATCTTGTTTGCTCAATATTACCCTCGTTATCCAGGTGTATAGTTACTTTTCCATGCCCTTCAACCCTGGTAACCGGTTCAATGGTTATTTTTTGTCCCATAGTTCATTCATCTTTAATCATATTTAATTACTTCATAGGGTAATTTCATCTCATCACCCTTTACCAACGCAATTAATGCTTCCCATATAAGGTCTGCCCTCGGAGGACAACCAGGCAGAAAATAGTCAATCTTGACTATCTCATGACAAGGATAAACCTTATCCAACATTATTGGAATTTCCGGATCATTTGGCATAATTTTCTCTTCATTACTCATAACAGTAGGGCCATTAATATAAGCCTCTTCAAGACATTCCTTAATTGAAATACCATTCCTCAATGCTGGTAAGCCTCCCATTATTGCACATTCTCCAACAGAAACCAGAACTTTACAATTCTCACGGAAATCCCTGAGAATATGTACATTTTCGCTATTACTGCAGCCGCCTTCAATAAGACCAATATCACATACTTTTGTAAATTTCTTTATATCATCAATGGGTGATTTATTAAATTCAACCAGCTCGATAAGTTCCAAAATTCTTTCATCAATGTCGAGAAGTGACATATGACATCCAAAACATCCTGCTAATGATGTTGTTGCTATTATTGGTTTGCTCATTATTACCTTTTAATGTTATTTAGACGAATTAATATTCTCTATTTCACTTCCAATAGGTTTTTTATCGAATTTCCTTTCACCTATTGGTACAGCAAATCCTTTTTCCTTGACAAGTATAGAACCAACCGGACAAACATTCATAGATTTCCGGGCTAATTCATCAGTAAGTTCCATGCCTAATCTCTTATCGACAATTACTTCCGCTCTATTGCCACGCCTTCGATAAGCAAAAATACTTCTACCCTTGTCATCTTTAATGGTTCTTATACAACGCTTGCAAAGAATGCATCTGTTTTGCTCCTTAATAATTTTTGGATTAGATGCATTTACTTCCCTGAGAGGAAATTGATACGGAAATCTGGGGGCCATTATTTTGAAACGGTATGCTAATGCCTGCAGTTCACAATCCCCGCTTTTTTCACATGAAGGACAGAAATGATTCCCTTCAATAAAAAGCAATTCTATTATTGACTTCCTGAGTTCGTTTATGTCATCAACATTATTCTCAATATTCATACCATTCGCAACAGGCGTTGTACATGCAGTCATTAGTCTTCCATTTATCCTTAACGTACAGATTCTGCAACTACCTTTTGGCTTAATTTCAGGGTAATTACATAATGTTGGAATATATATCCCATTCTCTCTGGCAACATCAATTATATATTTACCTTTAGTTGCCATTATTTCTTTACCATCTATTACAATTTTTACTATCTTACTCATTTCCAATCTTTTTAAATATTAGGTATTCTATTGGTTGCTTCACACGATTCCTTAATAGCAGAATTTAAATCAAATCCGCTGTCAAAATCTTTATTTTGTTGCACTTTGGATTCATATAAATTTCTGAAGTTCTTAATACTGGATAAAACAGGATTAGCTGCAGTCTGGCCTAAACCACAACGGCTGGCTCTTAATATCTTACTCCATTTGAGCATATCATCAATATCCTGCGTAACACCTCTTCCATTTATTATTTTTTGCAGTTTGTTTTTAATCAATACAGGCACAATTCTACAGGTAGAACAGCTTCCGCATGACTCTTCAATAAAAAATTCAATATTATTCAGTACAATATCAGATAACAGATCCCTGTTATTATTAATAATTATAAATGAGCCTCCCGTAGCAAGATCTTCATATCCAATTACCCTGCTAAATTCTTTTTTTGAAATTAATGTTCCAGATGGTCCACCAACCTGCACTGCATAAGCATCTGTTGCACCAGCCATGTCAAGAATATCATTTACTGTAAAACCCCATTCGATCTCATAGACGCCGGGGAACCTGCAATCTCCTGATATACTAAGAACTTTGGTTCCGGTTGATTCATTAGTTCCAAACTCCCTGTACCATTTACTGCCGTTAATAATAATCTTAACCACACTGCAAAGTGTTTCAACATTATTTACTACAGTAGGCATTTCAAGATATCCCTTTTCAACAGGGAAAGGAGGTGCATCCCTGGGTTCTCCTCTTCTACCTTCAGCAGATTCCAGCAGGGCAGTCTCCTGTCCGCATACATACGATCCTGCACCATACTGTATCCTTATATCAAAATTAAATCCTTTTTTGCCGCAAATATCTTTCCCTAAATAATTACTTTGCCTGGCTTTATGAAGCACATCTTCAAGGTATTTGCTGAGATATTTATATTCATGCCGGAGATATAATATGCCCTCAGCAGCTCCAACAGCATATCCTGCGATAGCCATACCCTCAACAAGAAGTATTGGCAATTCAGTTAATATTACCCTGTCTTTAAATGTACCCGGTTCACCTTCATCAGCATTACAGAAAATATATTTTTTATCTCCTTCAGAATTCCGGCAAAACTGCCATTTTAAACCTGTAGGGAAACCTGCTCCTCCCCTTCCCCTTAAATTAGAAATTTTTATTTCTTCAATTATTTCTTCAGCTGTTTTATTTACGACTTTGCCTAATGCTTCTCCAACTTTATAATTTTCATCCAGAACCGGGCCTTTTTTCATTATGTTATTTCTTATAACCGCCTTAATTAGTTCCGAACTGTTCATCCCGTCACCATAACTTGATGATTCAAATTTATCTATATCCTTATCCGCCTTAATATCTTTGATTATTTCCTTTACCCTGAACGGAGTAAGTTTGGTAAAAACACGATTGTTTATTATGGCAGCAGGCTCCTGATCACTCATACCTATACATGATGCATCATATAATCCGATCCTGCCGTCAGGAGTAATCTCTCCGAATTTAATACCCGCTTCTTTCTCAAATGTAGCCGCAACCTCCGCCCTGCCCATCATATTCGCAACAGAACTATTATTCAAATATATTGAATACTTGCCGGTAGGTTTTAATGATAAAAAATGATAAAAGGATATAGTTTGAATAACGTCAGCTTCTGATATATTCAATTCATCTGCTATCAGAGTTGTCACATCTTCTGATACATATCCAAATTCTGATTGTATATCCAACAAAATATCCATTAACCTGTTCTTGTCTTTATTATATTTTTCAACAATTTTTAATACAGAGCTTTTCATATAATTTATACTTTGTAATTCATTGATTAACTTCTTATTTATAACTCCTTGACAATAAATGTCTTACATGGCTATTGAGCTGTTAATTAATTCACAACTAAATTAGTTCAATAATAATTTCTACACAAGCCTTTTAAATATTTAGAATGAATTTAATTATCTGCTCTAAAATTTCTTTGCTACAGAATGTTTTTAATCAAGCAGAAGTATTATCCAAAAAGCTTAAAATCAGCATGTATACAACCGGGCAGGAATATTAAATATTGAGTAAATAGTTGTATATCAGCAAATAGTAGTGTTAAGTATTATCTAAATCCTGTTAAGTAAGCATAATAACGGCAAATTCACATAAAAAATAAGAAGTCTTAAAAATCACCATCTCTTGCTCCGTAGTTAAATTCATCATAAAATCTGGACAGAGTATCGTATATATCGTCAAAAGAAACATAATGCTTCTCACAGTCAATGCGTGAACAAACATGAACTTTACCTCCCTTTTCCAGATCAAAATCAATTATCGGGGCTTCACATTCATCACAAATATCAGTCCCGGTCAATTCATTTTTACAATTCGGACAAAATAATTTGTATATCTCCCCACTAACTAATTCTATGTTGCTAAATTTTTCATAGCATCCATAGGTCGAACATAAATTTAAAACCCCTCTTTTATCACCCGATTCAACACGTACTTTGATGCTAGGCTTAGCATTAAGATATCGTGTATAATCCATAAATGATTTCTTACAATGTGAGCATCTTACTTTGAGCGAGATCAGATTCTTACTCATAGAACTATTCTTTAAATTTAAATAATAAGATACAATTTGGTAATTATAGAGAAATTTACAATAATTGACAACTATTTGCAAATTAAAAAGCATGGAAATAAATTTTTTTTTGGCGATTTGGAAAATAGATTCTGGTTGCTGGTTTTTCGCTTCTCGTCACTCGCTACTTGGCTACTCGATACTCGCTACTTCCGTATGCCTAAAACCTGATTTATATTTTCAGCTATCAGGTCTGCAGATTCTTTTACCTCTTTTGTTAAATTCTCTCCAAAAGAAACAGATGCCGGCTGAATTCCCAGTACCAGGACTTCCATTTTAAAAAATTCAGCAACTCTGTTCAATGATATATTATGAGTATTTGTTGTAAAGTCTATTATTTTGTCAATGGGAAGCAAATCTGTATATCCTGGTTCTTTGCCGAAATTCACACAATCAACAAGAATTAGTATATCAGGATTTAAATCATTTATTTTTTTTATATAATTCTCAATGCTTACCTCAACAATGAGAGTATCTATATTCTTTCCCGGGATTATTCCCTTACAAATATAGACACCTGCTCCATCATCGCTTCTAAGTAAATTACCTATACCGGTAAACAGTATTTTTTTATGTTTTTGATTTAGTAATAAAGAAAGTGATTCAATCAATTTTAACTTGCTTAAATTAATTCTTGCCTGCCCGGGATCATTACTACCACTTCGCAGTTATTTTTAATTATGGGTCAATCTGAATTTGCTCTTGTTGCATTCCATGTTCCTTCATCATCCAAGGAGTAATATGTATATCTACCAATTAATGTAGAATCAGAATCAACAACTCCGTAAAATACAATCTCATTACCTATATCTCCAAATAAAATTGAATTTCCGGAAAATGTACCACTCAGACCAGCGTTATTCATACCTAACGAAGGAATATTTATCGAACCGGATAAATTATTATTTGATTGATTAATATTGACTGTAAAAGTTCCGTCGGAATAACTGTCATCACTTTCCCAGTTTCCTGCCCATTGTCCTTCAATATCAGTAATTATTTGTACTACTTTTTCGCCTGTAACCTGAGCAGTTCCTGAACATGTGGATTCATCATCTGACCATGTCCATGATGCATTACCTGTAAAAGTGTTGCCATCTGCTGATAATGTTCCCGAGAAAACAATTGTATTAGTGCCATCACCTTCTTCAAAATCGCCGCTGAATGAAATAGTATTTCCAATCAGTGTTCCGGTGAAGTTTGTTCCCAGGGAAGAATAAACAATTGTCAGGTTGTTATTAATTTGTTCAATAGCAGCAATATCCATTTTATTGTAAGGATAATCTTTCCCCCCACAATTACCGTTTATCGTTTCCTGTATTTTCCATGAACCTGACATATTAGCTCCCGGAGAAGCATTTTTACTATCTTTATCACAACTACTAAGCATTATAAATAAAAGGATTACGGCAATAATAACATTGTTAAATACCTTTTTACTTGTGCAACCGATATTATTGTTTTTCATTATTAGATTAATTATTTAGTAAAAATGTAAGTTTTTATACACAAATATAAGATTTTTAAAATATTCTCTTATTTCAATATCATGCTTACTTAATAGAAATTCCATAAAATATATAAATTTTTTAACTATGCCATAATATATTTAATTTAGATAATTATTTAATTACTTATATGATTATAGAATGGTATAAAAATGCATCCAAGATATAATTATCCTAAAAAGACAAAATATAATAATGTATAATATGCTACCAAACACAAATATTCAACTTTAAAATGTAATTTATGATTAATACAAACTATCCCCGGTTTATAAAGAAAATACTTATCATATTAATGGTAATAGTTTTCTTTGTTGGAATCTTTCTTATCCATGAAAAACATCTTCAAAGACACTCATTATTTAGCAATGCTCATAAAAATGTATCAACATTTTCAATTGTTGCACGTGATTCCATCACCGGGGAACTGGGTATTGCAGTTGCCTCCCGGTTCTTTGCTGTTGGCTCTGTTGTGCCCTGGGCAAAAGCAGATGTGGGAGCAGTTGCTACGCAAGCATTTGCAAACACTACTTTCGGCTGGCGCGGACTGGATTTACTGGAAAAAGGATTAACTCCTGATGAAGCTGCTCAAATACTTATTAAGGAAGATACTGATCCCGAAAAAAGACAATTCGGGATTGTATCCTTCAAGGGAGAATCGGCGAGTTATACGGGTACGCAATGTTTACACTGGGCCGGCGGAAGAAACGGTCCCAACTATGCGGTTCAGGGCAATATACTTGCTGGCGAGGCAGTTGTTGCCGCCATGGAATCAACATTCTTACATACAAATGGTACTCTTGCTGAAAGGTTGTATGCAGCTTTACTTGCAGGTGAAAAAAAAGGAGGTGATGCCCGGGGCAAACAATCTGCTGCTTTACTGGTTGTAAAAAAGAATGCCGGCTACGGTGGATTCACTGACCGGGCAATTGATATACGTGTGGATGATCATGCAGAACCATTCAAGGAATTAGGAAGGTTACTGAATTTTGCCCGGATGAATTATTACTGGAATGAGGCATGGACTCTCTTTACCCGCGGGAAATATATAGAGGCATTACCACATATGGAACTTACAGTGTCTTTAGCCCCTGAGAATCCGGAAGTTTTGTATGATCTTGCTGTTATACGACTTGCAGCCGGAAAGAGAGATGCCTCTATTGAAGCACTAAAAAAAGCAATATTATTGAATCCGAAATTAAAAAAGCAAGCGATTGGTGATAATGATTTGAAGAGCCTAAATGATAATATGGAATTTCAAAAGCTGATCAAGTGACAGGCAATTTTATAAATGTTAATGGCCGGTTATAAACTCTTAACAAGGACTTTTCTCAGGCAATTAGGACATATAATATTAAACA
>CBFCXR010000055.1:0-12908 GCA_965602045.1 uncultured Bacteroidales bacterium
TAATGGAAAATAAGTATTCATCTAATACTGAAAATAAAATTCTTGAAGCTGCAAAAAAAGTATTTATCCAAAAAGGCTGGGCAGGAACACGTATGCATGAAATAGCTGATAAAGCAAGGATAAATAAAGCTTTATTGCATTATTATTTCAGAACTAAAGAAAAGCTGTTTAATGCAGTTTTTAAATATGCATTTTTCAAATTTGTTCCGAAAATTGAAGAATTGTTAAATTCGGAAAAGTCATTATATGAAAAAATTGAATTAATAGCTGATCAATACATTACCGTATTAATGAAACATCAGTTTATTCCATTATTTGTAATGCATGAGATACACAGAAATCCTGAAAAATTATATGGTCTTTTAAAGCAGGCAGGTGTTAGACCTGAAATTTTTATCGAGCAAATACAGCGTGAAATACATAAGGAAAATATAAAGAATATAAGTCCGCAACAGTTAATTATCAATTTACTGGCACTTTGCATTTTCCCGGTGGCAGCCAGGCCTCTAATGCAAAGAGTTTTTTTTCAAAATGATAAAAAACAATATACGCAGTTTCTGGAATCAAGAAAGAAGGAAATTCCGGAGTTTATTATTAATTCTATTAAAGCAAGTTAAAATGAGACTTATTATTTGTAATTTGTTGTTAGTAGTATCAATTCTGGCCGATTGCCAAAAATTGGACACATTAACCATATTTGCTTGTTACGAGCAGGCATTTAGAAATTATCCGGCGGCAAAGCAAAAGGATTTATTTAAAGATATTTCCGGAAATAAAGTCAAAAATATCCGCAGTAACTGGTATCCTTCTCTTTCTTTTAATGGCCAAACCACATATCAGTCAGATGTAATTGAGATTCCTGTCCCGGATTTGCAAATTCCCGGCCAGCCTCATGATCAGTATAAGCTGTTTTTTGAAGTTAATCAGAAAATCTATGATGGCGGAATGAATAAATCAAATATGAAAATTGAAAATACAAATTTTGAAATAGAATTACAGCAAATTGAGATTGAGTTAGATGCATTAAAACGGAGAATTACCAGGATTTATTTTTTATTACTTCTTTCTGAAAAACAGCATGATGTTTTGAGTTTAATGATTAATGAGTTAAAGGATAAATCAATTGTTGTTGAATCGGGGATAAAGAACGGGGTCCTCTTGCCAATAGATAAGAACGTTTTAAAGGCTGAAATTCTTAAGCTTGAACAAAAGGTTTTGGATGTAAGGTTAGGCAGGGAGTCAATGTTCAAAGCACTGGGCGAATTGACAGGGATGCAATTAGATACAGCTAACATAATTATGTTACCTGAAGCCAAAATAATATATAATACAAATAAATTAAGGTCTGAATATGAATTATTTGACTTACAGAAAAAACAAATAGATGTAAATAATATATTAATAACGACAGCTAATAAGCCGAAATTATTTGCATTTTCTCAAACAGGATATGGAAAGCCCGGATTGAACATGCTTAATGAAGAATTTGATTCTTATTATTTAGTCGGACTGGGATTAAAATGGAATTTCTTTAATTGGGGAGAGATAAAAAGAAAAGAGAAAATACTGCATTCACAAAAGGAAATTATTAATACAAAACAAGAGATATTCGAAAAGAACTTAAATATCTCCCTGGAAAATGAAGCGGCAAATATTAAAAAATACGAGGAATCTGTTAAACTTGACAAACAGATTTTACAATTAAGAACTGAAATTAAGGAGAGTTCATTTTCACAGTTGAAAAACGGAATAATAACATCTACAGATTTTCTTTCTGAGCTGAATGCTGAAATGCAGGCAAAACTCGAGTTACAAACTCATACAATATTATTGCAACAGGCTATATTTAATTATTTAACCTTAAAAGGAGAAATATAACAATGATAAAAATAAGTAATGTGAATAAAAGATCGAATTATTTCATAGTAACCGGACTAGCTATATTACTGGTACTTCAGGGTTGCTCCGGGAGAAATAATGGTGCTGATGCTTACGGTAATTTTGAAACCCGGGAAATTGTAATATCATCTCAAGCCCGGGGAGAGTTATTATTCCTTGATATTGATGAGGGGCAATATATTAATAAAGGAAAAATAGTGGGAGTGGTGGATACAATTGCATTATCTATTAAACGTGAGCAGGTAAATGCACAAAAGCAGGTAATTATAGCAAAAAGCAATAACATTTTATCACAGGTAAATATTCAGGAAGAACAAAAGAAAAATTTAATAAGAGAAAAAAAGAGATTGGATAATCTTATTAAAGAAAACGCTGCAACACAGCAACAATTAGATGATATTGAAGGTGAATTAAATGTTCTGGAATTAAATATAGAATCAATAGAAAATCAGAACAAAATTGTACTTGCTGAATTGGAAGTGTTAAAAAGCGAATTAAAGCATATTAATAATCAGATTAAAAACTGCAAATTAATTAATCCCATTAATGGTACGGTCATTGAAAAATTCAAGGAGCAAGGTGAAATAGTAACTCAGGGTCAACCCATTTTTAAAATCACTAATCTTAAGGAGATGGAATTAAAGGTGTATGTTGATGGTTCACAATTAGCTAACATAAGAATTGGAGATACAGTATCAGTTGCAATTGATATTAATAAAAAAGCCACACAAAATCTAAATGGCATAATAAGCTGGATATCTTCAGAGGTAGAATTTACACCTAAAACAATCCAAACTAAAGAGGAAAGAGTAAATATGGTTTATGCAGTAAAAATTATGGTTAACAATGATGGCAGAATAAAAATAGGTATGCCGGGAGAGGTTTATTTTAATTTATAGTTTGTTAACGTCCTGGTTCAGGAATTATTTATTTGACAATGTTATGGGGCAGAAAATTATTGAAGTATCGAATCTTTCAAAATCATTTAAAGAGGTTAATGCATTAAAGGATATTAATCTTAATATTGATGAACCATCCCTCTTTGGATTAATCGGTCCTGATGGTGCCGGAAAAACCACACTATTGAGAATTATTACTACCCTGCTTTTGCCGGATACTGGCAGCGTAAAAATTAAAACTCTTGATGTAGTTAAAAATTACAAATATATCAGATCATTGATAGGTTATATGCCTGGCAGATTTTCTCTTTATCAGGATTTAACAGTTGAAGAAAACCTTGAGTTTTATGCTACAATATTTGGCTCTTCAATAAAAGACAACTATTACCTTGTCAGGAATATATATTCTCATATCGAACCCTTCAGGAAACGTTTAACCAGGAATCTTTCCGGAGGAATGAAGCAAAAACTTGCACTTTCCTGTGCTTTGATTCATAATCCTGAAATACTTATCCTTGATGAACCTACAACAGGAATTGATGCAGTGTCGAGAGATGAATTCTGGGACATACTTAAAGGATTGAAAGAAAACGGGATGACAATAGCAGTGTCTACTCCATATATGAATGAAGCCGGTAAATGCGACAATGTTGTACTGATCCATAAAGGAACTATTATGGATAATGACAGCCCGGATAAAATTGTAAATCGGTTCAGTAAATCCCTGCTTACAATAAAATCCGGAAATATTAATAAACTGGTAGGTGATCTTAGAGAATATTCCAGCGATAGCAGTGCATACTTATTTGGCAGGTATGTTCATTATTATCGCAAAAAGAAACCTAACAAAGCTGAAATTAATAACTATTTGCTGAAGAAAGGACATAGCAATATTGAAATAAAAGCTATAAAAGCTGATATTGAGGATTGCTTTATAACAGCAATTGAAAATTATAATGCGACTAATTAACAGTATTTATTGAAATATGTCAGGAAAGGAAGTTATTATCAGAGTCAATGGTATGGTTAAAAAGTTTGGGAATTTTGTAGCTAATGATAACCTGTCATTTGAAGTATATAAAGGAGAAATATTTGGATTTCTCGGCGCAAATGGTGCGGGCAAAACAACTGCAATACGGATTTTATGCGGATTATCCTTTCCCACTTCAGGAGAAATTGAGGTTGCTGGATATGATGTTTATAACCAAAGAGATAAGATAAAAAGCAATATTGGTTATATGAGTCAGAAGTTTTCACTTTATGAAGATCTGACCATTAAGGAAAACATCAGGTTTTATGCCGGGGTATATGGGCTTTCCGATATACAAATAAAAGAAAGAACGGAAATATTGATCGACAGACTTGATTTACAAGACGTCGCCAATAAACTTGTTAGAGATATACCTCTCGGCTGGAAGCAGAGACTGGCATTTTCAGTTGCAGTTATTCACGATCCTAAACTGGTTTTTCTTGATGAACCCACAGGAGGGGTCGATCCCATAACAAGAAGAAGGTTCTGGGAACTTATATATGATACAGCGAACAGGGGTATAACTGTATTTGTAACAACACATTATATGGATGAAGCAGAATATTGTGGCAGATTATCCATTATGGCTGATGGCAGGATTGAAGCTCTTGATACTCCGGATAATCTGAAAAAATCATATTCGGCAACCAATATGGATGAGGTTTTTCTTAAAATAGCCAGGAAGAAATATGTATTAATATGAGTATAAAAGTTCCTGGTAATAATATATTCTCTGTCATATGAAACATTTCCTTGGATTTGTTAAAAAGGAGTTCTATCATATAGTGCGGGATTTTCGTACTTTACTGTTATTATTTGTATTACCTGTTGCACAGATACTGATATTTGGTTATGTTATCAGAAATGAGATACTTGATGTAAAAATTGCAATACTTGACCATTCAAAGGACGCAGTTACAAGAGAAATTACTAATAAGATACTATCCTCTGATTTCTTCTTATTAGAAGAAAATATTACCAATACTAAAGATATTGATAGAATATTCAGAAATGGCAAAATAAAGGAAGTCATAATATTTGAACAGGATTTTGCTAAAAATCTTGAAAAATATGGTAGTGCTGATATACAACTTATTGCTGATGCATCAGATCCAAATTCAGCAAGTTTAACTGTAAATTATACTCAGGGTATTATTACAAACTATTTAAAAGATATAAACAAACATATTAAGCAACCTTTACAGATAATTCCGAAGATCAGAATGATGTATAATCCTGAGTTGAGCAGTGCATTTATGTTTGTGCCGGGGACAATGGCCATGATACTTATGCTGGTGTCAGCATTAATGACTTCGATTTCCATTGTACGTGAAAAGGAATTTGGAACAATGGAAACCATACTGGTATCACCCTTAAAGCCATTTCAAATAATATTAGGAAAAGTAACTCCCTATATTGTTTTATCATTTATAAATGCAATTACCATAATATTATTGGGATATTATGTATTCGGACTACCAATCAGAGGGAGTATTATACTTTTATTGGCTGAAAGTGTTTTGTTCATTACCCTGGCATTGTCACTTGGGATTCTAATATCCACAGTCAGCAAAAGCCAGCAAGTTGCCATGTTTATTTCAGTCTTTACATTAATGCTACCAACAATTTTGTTATCAGGGTTTATTTTTCCAATAGAAAATATGCCTGAAATATTACAATGGATATGTCATATATTGCCTCCAAAGTATTTCATAACTATTATAAGGAATATTATGCTTAAGGGTACCGAATTTATATATATATGGAAAGAAACTGCCATTATTCTGGGTATGACATTATTGTTTATTTCATTAAGCATAGCAAAATTTAAAACAAGACTGGAGTAAGTATTAGAATTATTTAATATGAGAACTATACGATTTATTCTTTATAAAGAGTTTTTACAGATTTTCAGAAACAGAACAATGCTTCCTATAATGTTTATAGTTCCTATTGTTCAACTTATTGTATTAGTTCATGCGGCAACTATGGAAATGAAACACATTGATTTGTATGTGGTGGATAAGGATTTTTCATCAACATCAAAAAAATTAATAAATAAGTTCAAAGGTTCACCTTTTTTTATTGTCAGTAAAATGGGATTTTCTGTAAGTGAAGCTGAATCAGCTATGCTGAAAAATAAAACTGATGCAATTTTACATATTCCGTCTAATTTTGAAAAATCTCTTTTATCCGGGAATTCTTCTGAAATTCAGCTTTTAATAGATGCCATAAACGGAATGAAAGCCGGATTAACTAATGCTTATGCATCTGCTGTAATATCAGGATTTAATAAGGAAATCATTAATGAACAGGGAAGCAACAAATTAATTACTGTAAACTCAAAAAGAATAAGAACATATTTTTCATTCTGGTATAATCCCCAGCTAAATTTCAAGTATTACATGGTTCCCGGCATCCTTGTAATCCTGGTTTCAATAATAGGGCTTTTCCTCACTGCACTTAACTTAGTAAGGGAAAAGGAAACCGGCACTATTGAACAGATAAATGTTACTCCTGTTATGAAGTACCAATTACTTGCAGGTAAGCTTATACCTTTCTGGATTATCGCCCTCTTTGAATTGGCTTTTGGATTAGTAATAGGTAAAATTTTATTTAAAATACCTTTTGAGGGTAGTATTTTACTTTTATTTTCTTTTGCAGGCATTTATTTACTAACTATATTAGGCATTGGTCTGCTGATTTCAACAATGGCAAATACCCAGCAACAGGTAATGTTTATGGTTTTTTTCTTTATGTTAACTTTTATACTTATGAGTGGTATATTTACTCCTGAAGAAAGCATGCCTTATATCGCGCAAAAGATTAATCTACTAAATCCGTTCTCCTATTTTATGCGTGCTATTCGTATGATTATGTTAAAGGGTTCGGGATTCAGGGAAATTTTTAGTGATTTTGCAGCAATTACAGTTTTTGGAGTAACAACATTAAGTATGTCTATCTGGAGATACAGGAAGATTACATAAGAAGGCTGAGATTTGTAATTTATTTGTTTACCCTGAAAAAATACCCCGGGAATTTATTATTTCAATTTTACTGTTAGTCCCGTTATGGAATGAAAATATTTTCTTAATCTGTAAGTTTTTTTTGTTATATTGCCATGAAAATTTAATTATTTGAATCTTTAGTAAGTAATTATGGAATCTTTTAATATTGCTATATTAGGATGTGGAACAGTGGGTGGAGGAGTAGCCAGAATTTTACTTGATATGAAAGAAGATTTATCGGCCAGATCTTCTGTTAATATTAATCTTTATAAAATAGTCGAACTTTATCCAAAGAATGCTTCGGAAAGATTTAACCTGCCGATGAACTTATTCTGCGGAAATGGAAAAGATTTAACAAAAGAAGAAGCAAAAAAATTCATATTTGAAATAATTAAGTCAGATAAAATTGATTTGGTTGTTGAGACTATTGGCGGAAGTGACGATTTTATATTTGACATTGTTGTCGGAATTTGTAAATCAAAGAAACATCTTGTTACTGCCAACAAAGCATTACTGGCTGAAAAAGGTAAGGATATATTCGCTGCAGCTGAGGAAAATGATGTCAATGTTGGCTTTGAAGCCGCAGTATGTGCAGCTATACCAATAATAAGAACTTTGAAAGAGAGTTTTTCCGGTGACAGTATTGTCTCCATATCTGGTATTATGAATGGTACCAGTAATTACATACTGTCAAAGATGCAGGATGAGAACCTGGATTTTAAGGACGCACTAAAGCTGGCACAGGAGGGAGGTTATGCCGAAGCAGATCCTACTCTCGATATTAATGGTTATGATGCCGGTCATAAACTTGTAATCTTAATTAAGCTTGCTTTTGGACTTGATCTTACAATTGATCAATTATCAGTTAAGGGGATTGAAAATATTGATAAAGAAGATATTGACTTTGCAAATGAAATTAACAGTAAGATTAAGTTAATATGTTATGCAAAAAGAATTGATAGTAAGATATTTGCAACTATAAGCCCGATGATGGTTAAGAAGAATAATTTTCTGTCTGAAGTAAATGGAGCAACAAACGCTGTAAGAATAGTTAATAAATACTCGGGCAGGCATATTCTTCTGGGAAAAGGAGCAGGTTCGTTTGAGACCGCAAGTTCTATTGTTGCAGATATCGTTTTTATTGCAAGATATTCAGAAAAAATGCAAAACAGCTATTGGAAATCTGATTTTGATTTTATTGATGCTAAACATTTTATATTTCCATACATTATAACTTTTGAAACAATAGATATTCCCGGTATTACTGGCTTAATAACAACTTCTGTCGGCCAACAGAACATTAACATAGATACTGTTAGTCATAACCGGCATAATAAAGATAAAGCCGTTTTCTCAGTTGCCACAATGCCTACTACCCTCAAACAAATTAATGATGCTATTATGGAAATAAAAAATTCCAAACCTGAGGTTCTTTTGAGCCAGCCAAAAATAATACCAATTTTGTATTAGCGAAAAATAACAGAAATTGATTATCTATAATTAGTTAAAATGATTTAGTATGAATAAAATTTATCTGGTATTCTACGTTTGCATGTTAATTACTATACAAAATTCGATAGCACAATCGGAATATACCCAAACATTAAGGGGAAGGATCATTGATAAAGATTCGTATACACCTTTGGTTGGAGCAACAATAATATTATTGGATTCTGCAGTTACCAGGGGAACAATAGCTGATGAAGATGGGTATTTTACTCTTAACGGTGTGCCGGTTGGCCGCTGTGGAATTTCCGTTTCTTTTGTGGGCTATAAGCCTCAGGTTATAAATAATTTAATATTAAAGTCAGGCAAGGAACTTATAATTAATATCGAGCTGGAAGAAAACATTGAGGAGATGGAAGAAATAGTTGTCAGGGCTTTTACAGGGAAAGAGAATCCTCTTAATGATATGGCAGTAATTAGTGCCCGTTCATTTTCTGTTGAAGAAACGGAAAAATATGCAGGTAGCTGGGGTGATCCTTCCAGAATGGCAGCAAATTTTGCAGGAGTATTTATTGCAGGAGATCAGAGAAATGATATAATAATCAGAGGAAATTCGCCGACGGGCTTAATATGGCAATTAGAGGGAATTCCGATTCCAAGTCCGAATCATTTTGATGCCCTCGGAGCAACAGGTGGGCCGGTGAGTATATTAAATAATAATCTTTTAGGCAGATCTGACTTTTTAACCAGTGCTTTCCCTGCCGAATACGGGAATGGAATATCAGGAGTGTTCGATATAAAGATGCGTAACGGAAATAATCAAAAACATGAATTTACCGGACAGATAAGTTTTGCCGGTTTTGAACTTGATGCTGAAGGGCCAATTTCAAAAAAGACAAAAGCCTCATATCTTATAAGTGCTCGTTATTCTATGCTTGATCTTATCAGCGAGTTTTTATGGATTGAATTTGTTCCACGATATAAGGACTTATCTTTTAAATTGAACTTTCCAAATAAGAAGGGAAATTTTTCAGTATTTGGATTCGGAGGATTGAGTAAAATAGAAATGGTTGAGGAGGACTCATTAGGTACAACTGAACAGATAAAGCGGGAAATACAGGGTGTGTCAGGCTCCACAACCGTCTTGCTGGGAGCAAAAAATATTTATTTTATAAATGATAATTTTAGATTAATAAACAGCCTGGCAATCTCTACCCGAAGACCCGGTTATGTAGCAGATTCACTCGTTAATGGCGATATCACACAAAGAATATTTAAGAATGAAGACACTGAAAACAGAGTTTTAGTATCATCTAAAATTATTGGGAAAATAAATTCAAAGAACAGCCTATCAGCAGGAGTAAATATTGAAAATTGCCATATAAAAACATATATACAGGATTCTGAATATTTTATTGAGGAAGATAGTATGGTTCTTTATGATTCCTATGAAGAAGAAAACGGTAATTTAAATTTGTTACAAAGTTATCTTCAGTGGAAACATAAATTTAGTAATTCCCTTACTCTAAATACTGGATTACACTATCAGCATTTTCTTTTTAATAACAGTATATCACTTGAACCACGTGTTGGATTAAAATACCGGGTTGTAAAGAATCAGGCAATAAGTATAGGTTATGGCCTGCATAGCCAGCTGCAACCACTATTCTATTATTTTATAAGAACAAGGATTTTTGATCCGAATTCAACAGATTATAGCTATATTGAAACTAATCATGATCTGGATTACACAAAAAGTCACCAGGTAGTGTTAGGATATGACTGGTCTGTTACACCAAACTTCAGACTGAAAGTTGAAACATATTACCAGCAGTTATTTAATGTGCCGGTTGAAGAAAATAAGAGTCACAGGTCATTAATAAATGAAGGAGCAGACTTTTACCTTTCCAGGATTGATAGTCTTGTTAATAAAGGAAAAGGTAAAAACTATGGTGTTGAATTTACTGTTGAGAAATTCTTAAGTAAGAATTATTATTTTCTTATCACAACTTCAATATTTGATTCAAAATATGAAGGCAGTGATAATAAAGAAAGAAATACAGTTTATAATGGTAATTATGTAATTAATGCCTTGACAGGATATGAACACAGTATTAATAATAGAAGTTCCCTCCAGTTTAATGTTAAATTTGTAACAGCCGGCGGCAGGCGTATTATTCCGCTGAATGTTGAGCAAACCCTGGAAAAAGAAGAAAATGTATATAACTATGGACGTGCATATGAGCCACAGATTCCGGCATACTTCAGACTGGACGGTAGGATCAGCTATCTCAGACATAGTAAAAAAATCACACAGGAGTGGGCAATTGACTTAACAAATATAACCGATCATCTGAATGAATTTGGCCGTAGTTACAGTACCTCAAAGGGGAAAATAATAACAAACTATCAACAAAGGTTTTTACCAGTAGGCTTGTACAGAATTAATTTCTAGGAATTTTATCCATACTCCTTTAAAATATAAAATTATTATTTATTAAATTTGCACATGAGTTTTTTTCAATTTCTTTAAATATGAAATATAATAGGACATTATATATAACATTAATATTATTTATATTTTCTTATACATTATTTTCCCAGGAAAATGAAAAGGAAGAGCATAATGATAACTGTGATAGCTCTGATAGTTTTTTTTACAGATATTGTGTTGACGAAAATTCTCTTTCCACAATAGATGAGGAGGTTTTATCAGATCATCCCCTGGGAATGGATATAGCAAAGAAATTTTACTACTTTAAAGACACTTATACTTTTATTGAGGCAGCTACACCAACTTCTCCCGGAGAAAAAACTATTGTTTATAAACCAAACATCTATAATTCTTTACTAAAGCTGAACAGATACTATAAAAAGCAAGTAAAACAAGGTTTATTAACAAAAGAAGAAGCTGGTAAGAGATTAAATCGTTATCTTGATATTGCAATATCAATCTTTATTGAAAATACAGAAACATTTGAGAGTAAATTAAAAAAGGCAAAAAGCCCTGACGAAATATCACAGGTTTTTTCATTGGTTGTACTTGAATGAATTTTACTAATTAAGGTCTGATTTTTCCGGAAAAAGTAGTGCTTTATTTTTTTTTGCCGGCAAGTTCCTTGTTTTTTTCCGTAGCTCTTATATAGTAAGCTTTGTATTTGATATAATGTGTTCCCTTTTCGAATTCCCAATAAACATTTTTTGCTTTATATATTTTCCCGACACAGGCATTAAATATCAGGCAATAATTTATCCCGGTTATTCTTTCTGCCTCAAGGATACTATTAAATCTTACGGTTTTATCAGCAAAATGAGCAATAACAGGGATATTATACTTTTTTTGCATTCGTTTTCTTTTGGTGCGTTCATTCATGTCAGCGGAATTATTTTATCTAAAAACGTCAGTTAAAACAAATAGTTACAATTAATTTGATTAATATTATTATAAGTGATATAAAGATAAATATTTTTTAAAACTATACAAAAGTCTTTGTTAACAAGAGATGTTAAATTAGTTTATATTTTTCATTTGAAGACATTATGATTTACAACTATTGTAGTTAAAAAATATCCTGTATTTTCCATAAATTTTTAATAATATTGTAGCAATTAATAATTAAACGAAAAATTAAAAATTTTAAGCATGCGTAAATCAAATTCTTTTTCTCTGTGGTTAGCCCAAATTAGAGCAAATTTCTTATTGCTGGCAGTTTTGTTGGTTGCAATCGGGTTGGCTATTTCCTATAAATATCAAACGCCTGGGATTAGTTTTGATTGGTTTCATTCTGTTCTTATTTTAATAGGAGTAGTATCAGCTCATATTTCTGTTAATTTATTTAATGAGTATTCTGATTTTAAAACGAAAATAGATTTCAATACAAAAAGAACACCATTTAGTGGCGGAAGTGGCATTCTTGTTGAAGGATTAATTTCACCGCATAAAGTACTTCGAGTGGCTATTGCAAATTTAGTACTGGCATTGGCAATTGGTGTTTATTTCGCTCTTACTAAGCATTGGACGATTATAGCTATTTCCGCTTTGGGAGCACTTACAATTGTTTATTATACTAAGATTTTGGCCCGTTATCTATTAGGTGAACTATTCGCCGGACTTACACTGGGATCATTAGTTGTTATAGGTACATATATTGTAATGAATGCTTCTCCCGAATATAATTTATATGGACTTCTCCCAAAAGAAGTAATATTAATTTCTATTCCTCCGGGGATATTAACATCATTATTATTATTGTTAAATGAATTTCCGGATGCTGAAGCCGACAAAAAGGGTGGCAGGAGGCACCTGGTAATTAGATTCGGATACAGGATTTCTGCTATTATTTATACTGCCGGATTGATTTTAACTTTTGGTACAATCGCTTTATTGCCAATTATGGGATATTCTTCTTTATGGCTGTTTATTGCATTACTGCCTTTACCCCTGGCCTTCAAAGCCAGTCTTATTGCTTTAAAATTTAATGGAGATTTTAAAAAGCTTATTCCTGCACTTATGAGTAATGTTATTATTGTGTTAACTACCAATTTATTGATAACAATAGGAATATTGCTTGATATCTCATATTATTAAACTTAATAATTATAGATCACAGACAACTATCCTCATTT
>CBFCXR010000056.1:0-12593 GCA_965602045.1 uncultured Bacteroidales bacterium
ATCCCTGAAGTTCCCAGTTTGAGGGCACAGGAATCGTACTCCATTTTCCCGATTGTCGCCCGGCTGTACAAAAGAACTGCCAGTCAACTGTATTGTCGTTTCCTGTTCCGGAAAGATAAAGAAACTGAGTTTCCTGACCGGATAATTCCGGTAATATCAAAATTATTAGACAGATAGTTACAAAGTGTAAGAAATTTAGTTTCATGAATTATTTATTAGAAGAACAATGCCTGCAAATTAATTAAAAAATGTAATAAATGGAATTATTCTGTTAATTTAGGTTGTTTTACATAAGGCTCAACCTTAGCCTTAGCCTCAGCCTTCTTCTCAACTTCCTAATCCTCAATTCTTAATTTTTTTTGTAACCATTAATTTACACCTAAAACAAGAATTTTATTTAAATTTATTTGCAAATCTATACTAATAAAATTAATATTGCAATTAAAACGTTTACATAATATTCTAAGATAGAAAACGTAACTATCTCAATATAAGATATATGACAAATGAAAACGTTTACAAAAGCGTTAGTCTGAATAAAGTTGCTGAAGAAGCAGGCGTTTCAATTGCCACAGTGTCAAGGGTTATAAACGATAGTCCCGGCGTTAATCCTGAAACACGTATGAAGGTGCAGCAGGTTATTAAGGAACTAAAGTATACTCCTAACAGGGTAGCCAAACGTCTTCGAAACAGAAATGCCTCGGGTAATTTACTTGGTGCATTGATCCCTGATATTCAGAATCCTTTTTATATGGAGGTTTTAAGAGGTATTGAAGATGTTGCTTACGAAAATAAGTATGCTCTTATTATGTGCAATTTTTCACAGGATGAAAAAAAAGAAAAGCTATATCTTGACATTCTTCAATCGGAATCAATTGACGGATTAATTGCAGCTCCTACTAATGAACATGACCAGGAAGTTATTAGTCTGGTTAAAACAGGACTGCCTATTGTATGTGTTGACAGGGGATTATCAGGGGTGGATGTCGATGTGGTTCTTGTTGAAAACCAAAAAGGAGCATTCACTGCTGTAGACCACCTTGCTAAAGCTGGTTATAAACGTATTGCATATATTTCAGGATTACCACAAATTCCATCAAGCCAGCAACGTGAACAGGGTTACCTGGATGCATTATCTGCAAACGGATTGGCAATTGACAGAAACCTTATTAAATATGGGGATTCGAGGCATGAAAGCGGTGTAAAATTATGTGAAGAACTTTTGAATTATTCTGATCCCCCTGATGCTATATTTACAGGTAATAACCTGATTACTCTTGGCGCATTGGAGACCATTCATAAGAAAGGATTAAAAGTTCCAGGTCAAATAGCTATTATAGGTTTTGATGATATGTACTGGGCAATTTCCCTTAATCCTCCTCTTACTGCAGTCAGGCAACCTGCTTACGAAATAGGCAGACGTGCAGCGGAACAACTGATTTTGCGTATTAATGATCCGACACGTCCCACAATGAGTATGATTTTAAAAACAGAATTAATGATTAGAAGCTCATGCTAATATGAAGAGTATAATATTTCATTATCCCGGCAAGTTGGTTTTTGGTTCTGACAGTTTGAATCAAATGGGAGAAGACTATCTGGCATTGGGATTATCACGCTTATTTATTATTACTGTTCCTGCAGTTATGGAACACTTATCACCGGTATTGGATTATTTAAAATCGAAAAATATTGCATTAAAAATTAATACAAGTATTAAGGAAGAGCCTTCTTTTGCTGATTTTAAGGAAATCCTTACTGAAGCAGAAGCCTTTAATGCGGATAGTGTTGCAGGTATTGGAGGAGGTAGCGTAATGGATGTAGCCAAGCTTGTTGCAGGACTATTAAATACCAATCAGGAGATAAAAGATGTTGTTGGCAACGGGATATTGAAAGAGCGACGGACATATTTGATTTGTATGCCTACAACATCCGGCACCGGGAGTGAGGTTTCACCTAATGCCATTTTGCTGGACGAAAAAGATGGGTCCAAGCAGGGAATAATCAGTCCCTGCCTTGTTCCCGATGGCGCATACATAAATCCTGCCCTGACTATTAGCATGCCTGCTTCTGTTACTGCCTATACAGGTATCGATGCTTTGACTCATTGCATAGAAGCATATATAAACCGCTTTGCTCATCCAATGGTTGATGTCCTGGCTTTGGAAGGAATAAGGCTTATCAGCCATAATCTGAAAAAAGCCGTTGATAACGGACAGGATATAGAAGCCAGGTCAAAAGTTGCTATGGGGAGCGTTTATGGCGGCATGTGCCTTGGCCCTGTTAATACAGCCGCTGTTCATGCCCTGGCATACCCCCTGAGCAGTGATTTTAAAATTGCACATGGCATATCAAATGCATTACTCCTCCCTTACGTGATGGAGTATAATTGTTCTGCAGAGCAGGAACGGCATGCAGAAATCGCTTTGGTAATGGGCGCTGATAAAGGTCCTACGGATTATGAGACTGCCCTTAATGGCATTTCATTCATCAAGAAACTGATAAAAGATTGTAATTTGCCTGCACGTCTGTCACATATTGGAATTCCTTATGATGCTATCATTGGAATGGCAAAATCTGCAATTAATATCCAGCGACTCCTGAAAAACAATGTGAGGGAAGTTACTATGGAAAATGCTAAAAATATTTATTCAACAGCTTACTAAACTAACAATGGAACATACAGATAAAAAATACAAAGGCGTAATAGTACCCATGGTCACACCGTTTAACGAGGATTTATCAATTGATCTCAAAGCCGTTAAAACAATTCTGGATACCTTTCTGAAAAAAAATACTTCTCCTTTTCTTCTTGGTACAACAGGCGAATCTGTTTCTGTTTCAGGTAAACAAAAAATTCTCCTTGTAAAATCAGTTGTTGAATATTTGAATAAACGAATAAAGGTATATGCAGGGATTTCAGACAACTGCCTTCAGGAGTCTATTGATAAAGCAAAAATATTTAATGACATAGGTGTAGATGCGGTAGTAGCTCATCTACCTTATTATTATCCTGTATCATCAGATCAAATGGTACGATATTATGAACAGCTTGCAGATAGTATTCCCTGCCGGCTTTTAATGTATAACAATCCTTTTACAACAAATTTATCTATTCCTTTGGAGGTTATAGAGCAACTTAGTCATCATTCAAATATTGTCGGCATAAAAGATTCTGAAAGAGGAATGGAACGAATAGACAGGTCTGTGGATTTATGCAGGGGCCGGTCAGATTTTGTTTATTTAGCCGGCTGGGCTGAACAATCGGCTTACGCATTATTAAATGGTGCTTCCGGAATTGTACCCAGCGCAGGAAACTTAATCCCAAACCTTTATGGTGATTTGTATGAGTCAGCCATTCAGGACAAGTCGCAGGAGGCTTATGATTTGCAGAAAAAAGTTAACGGTATTTCAGATTTATACCAGAAAGACAGAAACCTTAGTCAGTCAATCGCAGCATTGAAAACAGTAATGTCAGTTTATGGTTTATGTCAGCCTCATGTTATGCCCCCCTTGTATAACATGGATATAAGTGAACAAAAGCAGCTGGAGGTTTTAATTAAAGCCGGACTGGACGATTTAAATTACAAAGTGAAGTGAAAGATATAAAAAATAATATACCTGTTCTGGCTGTTACAATGGGTGATCCTGCCGGGATCGGACCTGAAATAGCAGCTAAGGCCTTTAGCAATGATAAAATTTATAATTATTGTTGCCCTGTTTTGATCGGACATATAGCTACAATGGAAAATGCAATGAGGATAACAGGTGTAGATCTTAAGATAAATAAAATAAAGGAAATATCACAAGCCAGGTTTGATCAGGAAACAATAAATATATTTAATATTGAAGGGATTAATCTGGAAAATGTCCGTTTTGGTGAAATATCAGCTGAAGCAGGTGATTTTGCATTTCTTGCCGTAAAAAAAGCCATAGATCTGGCATTGGAGAAGAAAGTCGATGGAATAGTAACCGGGCCTATCCAGAAGGAATCTATTAAAAAAGCCGGCCACGCGTTTTCCGGACATACGGAAATTTTTGCGCATTTCACAAATACAGGTAAATATGCTATGATGCTGGCAGATGATAATTTCAAAATTATTCATGTGACTACTCATGTTTCATTGCGCAAGGCATGTGATATGATAAAAAAGGATCGTATATTGGATGTAATTGGTCTTTTTGATTCCGGTTTGAAAAAGCTGGGTATAAATTCACCCAGGATTGGAGTGGCAGGGCTCAATCCACATTCCAGTGACGGTGGATTGTTTGGTGATGAAGAAATTAATGAGATAATACCGGCAATAAAAGAAGCAAAGAAATCAGGAATTCTCGCTGAAGGTCCGGTACCAGCCGATACGCTTTTCGCATTGGCTTATGGTGGAAAATACGATGGATGTGTTGCCATGTATCATGATCAGGGACATATCCCTTTTAAGCTGTTAGGTTTCAAATGGGATAAAATAAAAAAAGCAATGGAAAGTGTAAGAGGGGTAAACATAACTCTTGGACTACCAATATTACGGACATCGGTCGATCATGGGACTGCTTTTGAGATTGCAGGTAAAGGAATTGCAAGTTCCGAGGCATTAATTCATGCTATTGAATATGCAGTAAAATTTTTGAGGAAACAATAATTATCTAATGATTAGAAAATGATTGCAGTTATTGCAGATGATTTTACTGGAGCAGCCGAAATAGGAGGCATTGGATTAAGACATGGATTAGACGTCATTATTGAAACTGAGCCAAATAAAAACAATAATGCTGATTTGGTTATTATAGCTACTGATACACGATCTCTTCAGGCTAATGAGGCGTCGGAACAAATTACACGAATTACCAAAAGCCTGCTGCAATTAAATCCGAAATTTGTATTTAAGAAACTGGATTCTGTGTTGAGGGGAAATATCAGGGAGGAATTATTAGCACAAATGAAAGTTTCCGGTAAAAACAGGGCGATAGTTGTTGCTGCAAATCCTGTTTTTAAACGAATTATCAGGGACGGAATTTATTATATAGACGATATACCTTTAAATGAAACCTGTTTTGCTTCTGATCCGCAATATTCTATTCGATCATCTTCAGTACTGGAGATTTTGGGAGCAAATGAAAAATCAATTTTATATAACCTGAAGCCTGACAATGAATTGCCCGAAACCGGATTGATTATCGGTGATGTATCATGTTTCGATGATTTGGAAAAATGGGCAACGCGGATTGATGAAAAAACTTTGGTTGCCGGGGCATCTGGTTTCTTTAATGCAATACTGGAAAAGCAACAATCCTGTCAGACAAAGAAGGAGAAACCTAAGATACCATTTGGCGATAAAGCATTATATGTGTTAGGAAGTACATACCCCAAGGATATTAATTTATTAAAAAAAGTAGAAGCGAACGGGCATTATCTTTCAAATATGCCTAAGGAGATATATTATAATAAAAACTTCGATTCTTATCATCTTGATCAATGGGTTGATGATATTGTGAAAGGTATTAATACACACAGAAAAGTCATTGCACTGATGATTCATACCAGGAGCAATGAACCTGACATCTCAATGCGAATTAAAGAGAACATAGGAGAACTTATTAAAAGGGTTGTGGAAAGGATTGATCTTAACGAATTACTGATAGAAGGGGGGAGTACCACATCTGTAGTACTGAAATATCTGGGTATTAAAAAACTGATCCCAATTCAGGAATTGGATACAGGAGTTATCAGGATGGTAATTGAAGGTGCGCCGGATTTTTGTCTTACAACAAAACCGGGAAGTTATTTCTGGCCCGATAATGTCTGGATTCCACAGGATATTGAACGCTTTAATAATATAGCTTATGAATAAGCCAATACATTAATGGACAAACCGGTCTTACATATTGCGGACTATTTGATAATCGGGGGTTCTCTGATGATTCCCATTCTGATTAGTTTAAAGTTTTCCAAAAACCAGAATAATATTAAGAAGTTTTTTACAGCCCATGGTTCAATTCCTGCCTGGGCAGTTGGAATGTCGATCCTCGCAACCCTTATTAGCAGCATTACATTTTTGGCATACCCGGGAGCAGGCTGGTCCTCAAACTGGATACTTCTGGTACAGGGATTAATGGTTCCCATAACCCTTATCTTCTTTATTGGTTTTGTTGTACCCTTATACAGGAATGTTATTAAGCTGAGCGCATATGAATATTTCGAACAGCGGTTTGGCTTTCTGGCTCGTTTATATGGTTCTCTTGGCTTTTTCCTTGCGCATTTCTCAAAAATGGGAACTGTATTTTTTCTCATAGCATTGGCATTTGCAAAAATGACAGGTTTTAGTACTACTGAAATGATTTGGATTATTGGATTTGTTGTCCTTTTCGTTACGTTGATTGGTGGAATTGAAGCTGTTATCTGGATGGATGTTATACAAGGTTTTACACTTATTGCAGGCGGGATAGTTACCATGGTTATTATATTATTAAGCACAAAAGGTGGCTTTTCTGCAATGTGGACTGTTGCATATGAAAACGGGCGTACCGGATTCGGACCTTATAATTTTAATTTTGTGCAATTAACTTTTATTGTAATGCTGTTGAACGGGATATTTTATGCAATTCAAAAGTATGGCACCGACCAAACTATTGTTCAACGCTATCTAACCGCAAAAACTGATAAAAAGGCAATAAAGGCATCTTTAATGGGAGTTTTTCTTTGCGTTCCTGTTTGGGCTTTGTTTATGTTTATCGGAACGGCACTGTTTGCTTACTATAAAATCAGTGGTGATGCTTTACCTCCCGACATAAGGCCGGATGCGGTATTTCCTCATTTTATTATAACCCGGTTACCTGTAGGAGTGGTTGGAATTGTACTTGCAGCCTTGCTTGCTGCAGCAATTTCCAGTCTTGATTCAGATTTAAACTGTCTGTCTGCAATATTTATGGAAGACTATTATACCCGTTTTAAACCCAGGAGTACCGAAAAACAACGTCTTTTTGCAGGTAAAATTGTGATTGTCCTTGCAGGAATAGCATCAATATTTATTGCCATGTATTATGTACAAAAAGAAGGTAAGGGGGTACTTGGTATTATATTTACATTATACTCAATATTTTCAGGAGGAATTGCAGGAATGTTTTTGCTGGGAATATTTAGTAAAAAAGCCAATAAGCAGGGAGTTTATATTGGAATCGGAGCAAGTATTATTTTTACTGCATATGCTATATTAACATCCACCTCCCTGGGCACTGGCAGTGAAAAGCATCTGTTACTCGATTTCGGAAGGTATAATTTTACACACCATAAATATATGCTGGGAGTTTACAGCCATATTGTGCTATTTGTTGTAGGTTACGTTGCAAGTTTATTTTTTAAATGTACGCGGGATATCAACAATTTAACCTATGCAGGGTGGTTAGAAAGAAAAAAAATGCAAAACTTAAAAACCAGTAAATTAAACAATGAGAATTAAAATAATACCCAAACTAATTAATTAAAATGAAAAAATATTTTATTGCCTTATTTGCACTCATATTAATGCTTTTTATTACTCAGGTGGTTTTGTCACAGTATCCTAAAGTACCTAAAAGTATCCAGTCATCGGCAGATTCTGCTATAAATGAAGCCTGGCGTCTTTCTGACAAAGCATGGGAAAAAGCATTACCTGTAATAATGGATGAAGCAAAGAAGGGAAAACCATATGTGCCATGGGCTTCCAGGCCCACTGATCTTCCGCAGGCTGATATTCCGGCTTTCCCTGGTGCCGAAGGTGGTGGTGCTTACAGCTTTGGTGGTCGCGGTGGAAAGGTATATGTTGTGACAAGTCGTGATGACACTGGTCCGGGAACATTGCGCGAAGCCTGCGAACAGGGAGGTGCACGTATCATTGTTTTTAATGTGGCAGGTATCATTCGTCTGAACAGCCCTCTTATAATCCGTGCTCCTTACATTACTATCGCAGGGCAAACAGCACCCGGTGATGGAATATGTGTAGCCGGTGAGTCTGTCTGGATAGTAACTCACGATGTTATTATCCGGCACATGCGTTTCCGCCGCGGAGAAACAAATGTTGGTCACCGTGATGATGCCCTCGGAGGTAATCCGGTAGGAAACATAATGCTTGACCATATTTCTGCCAGCTGGGGACTGGATGAGAATATTTCGTTTTACCGGCATATGTATGATCCCGGGGACGGTTCCAAAAGACAAAAGCTGCCAACAGTAAATTTAACCATACAGAATTCCATATCCTCAGAGGCGCTTGATACTTATAACCATTCCTTTGGCAGTACCCTCGGGGGAGAAAACTGCAGCTTTATGCGCAACCTATGGGCTTGTAACGCAGGACGTAATCCTTCCATAGGTTGGTACGGTATATTTAATTATGTAA
The DNA here is from genome assembly GCA_965602045.1 of uncultured Bacteroidales bacterium. Lineage (GTDB taxonomy): Bacteria > Bacteroidota > Bacteroidia > Bacteroidales > UBA10428. The sequence goes on from CBFCXR010000056.1 coordinate 8,370, forward strand.
ATAATGTGATTTTTAACTGGTGGCACCGCACTGTTGACGGTGGGGATTATCGTGCCCAGTATAACATAATTAATAATTACTATAAGCCCGGGCCGATTACACCTGCTAATAAAACTGTTGGTCACAGGATTCTTAAACCTGAGTCAGGCCGTAGCAAGCTCAATTATTTAGTGTTTGGAAGGGCTTATGTCAACGGTAACATTGTGGAAGGCTATGAGAATGTTACAAAAGATAACTGGAACGGGGGAGTTCAGATTGAAGGCCTTCCTGATGCCGGAAAATATCGTGATGATATTCGTGCTGATAAGCCTTTACCGATGCCTCATATGACAATCATGTCAGCTGAGGATGCATATAAATTTGTTCTTGACAATGCCGGCGCTACATTACCTGCAAGAGATGCAGTTGATATTCGTATCGTAGAACAGGTGAGGACAGGAAAAATAGCTTACAGGGAAGGAGGTAAAACTGATGTTGGCAGCGAGTATATAAAACGGCGTTTGGACAAAGAATCATACAAGCAGGGTATCATTACTGACATAAGCCAGGTTGGTGGATATCCCGAATATAAAGGGACACCCTATAAAGATTCTGATAACGATGGAATGCCGGATAAGTGGGAAATAAAGTACAAACTTAATCCTTATGATCCTGGTGATTCCAGAATGGATTGCAATGGTGACGGGTATATGAATATTGAAAAATATATTAACGGTATTGATCCTGCTAAAAAGATAAACTGGAAAAATCCGGAAAATAATTATGATACCCTGGCGAAGAAAGGAGACCTTTCACATTAATAATTTAAAATAATCAGAGCTTAAAAATTGGTATATACATATATACAAATAATTATTAATTCAATATTTTCAGCAAATTTCCTTACAAGGTTGTTTGCCTGCCTTATTATAGAAACTTTTGTAACAGTAACTGCAATTCTGCATTCCGGACCATTGGCACCTGTTTCGGCTGGCCCGGATGGAAAAATGATTTATGCTTCAGATTCAATGGGTAATAGAATACCTGATTTTTCTTATTGCGGATATATGGCAGCAGAAAAACCAATTCCCGATGCTCCGGTTAGAATTGTAGTACCTGTAAAAAGTGGAGATGCTACGGCCCGTATTCAGTCAGCCATAAACTATGTTTCATCATGGCCGGCTGATTCTAATGGTATTCGGGGTGCTGTGTTGTTAGAAAAAGGTCGTTATGAGGTTTACGGAAGCCTGAAAATCAATTCATCAGGTGTTATACTTCGTGGCAGCGGCATGGATGAAAATGGAACTGTATTGATGGCTCTTGGAAAGGATCGGAAAACACTTATTAGCATTGCCGGCAAAAACGACAAGGAACTTAAACCGGGAGTGGCAATTATTGATGCTTATGTACCGGTTAACGCAAAAAGAATTCGTGTTTCTGCGTCCCATTCATTCAAGGCGGGAGATATGGTTATAGTGCACAGGCCCTGCACTCAAAAGTGGATTCAGAAACTTGGCATGGATAACCTTGGTGGTGAAAGCAGATGGCTGAGGTGGAAACCGGGTGAGCGTGTTCTTAATTGGTACAGAACGGTTGTATCTGTTGAAGGCAATACTATAAGTCTTGATGCACCCATTACCACCGCGCTTGATACAAGCTATGGAGGAGGAACCGTTGCAGCCTGTCACTGGCCGGGCCGTATCTCCCAAACAGGAGTAGAGAATATATGCTGTGTATCAGCTTACGATGCAAATAATCCTAAAGACGAAGATCACCGTTGGATGGCAATAACTATGGAAAATGTATATGATGGCTGGGTGAGACAGATAGTATTTAAGCATTTTGCCGGTTCTGCTGTGGCTATTTATGAAACAGCAGGACGAATAACGGTTGAAGACTGCAAATCTCTGTCTCCTGTGTCTGAAATTGGCGGGCAGCGTCGCTATACTTTTTTTACCGGGGGCCAGCAAACCCTGTTTCAGCGAATATATGCCGAGTATGGTTATCATGACTTTGCTACCGGCTTTTGTGCTGCAGGGCCCAATGCTTTTGTGCAATGTGAATCGCACCTGCCTTACAACTTTAGCGGAGCAATTGACAGCTGGGCATCAGGTGTTCTTTTTGATGTTGTTAACATTGACGGACAACCGCTAAGTTTATTTAACAGGGGACAAAATGCCCGGGGTGCTGGCTGGAGTGGAGCAAACAGCGTCATCTGGCAATGCACGGCTTCGGAGATTAGTTGTTACAGTCCGCCAACTGCTAATAACTGGACTATCGGCTCATGGTCACAGTTTGCCGGTGACGGCTACTTTGGCAGTTCAAACAGTTTTGTTCAGCCGCGAAGCTTGTATTATGGTCAACTGGCAGACCGTTTAGGAGATAGTGTTTTATACAGGGCTCAATTGCTGCCTGTTGAAACCAAATCTACCACCAGTCCCACCGTGGATCAGGCTGTTTCATTAACCAGGGAATCAGAAAATCCTTCAATGCGGCTTTCAGAATGGATTGATATGGCACCCCGCCGACAACCTGTTCCTGTAAATACTCAGGGTATTAAATCAATTGACCGGATCCTCGGGAGTGAACCAGCATTCAAGGAAGAGGCCTCTGAAATGCTTATTCTTAATGGCTGGCTTGTCCGCGACAGCATTATCTTAACAGGTAATTGGCATAAAGTATCATGGTGGAGAGGTAGTATACGTCCCTATGGCATTAAGAAAGCTTCACCACATATCACTCGTTTCGTTCCGGGCAGGACTGGCACCGGATTGACAGATAATCTGAACGAGCTTACGGAGTGGATGAAGAATCAACATATTATAGCTTTAGAACATAACTACGGCCTTTGGTATGACCGCAGACGGGATGATCATCAGCGTATCCGCCGCATGGATAGTGAAGTTTGGCCTCCCTTTTATGAACTTCCTTTTATGCGTAGCGGACAAGGAACTGCCTGGGACGGATTAAGTAAGTATGACCTGACGAAATACAACAACTGGTACTGGATGCGACTTAAGCAATTTGCTGATTTAGCAGATCAAAAAGGACTTATACTAATTCATCAGAATTATTTTCAGCACAATATTCTTGAAGCAGGAGCACATTGGACTGATTTTCCATGGCGCACTGCCAATAATATCAATAGTGCCGGTTTTCCTGAACCTCCCCCATATGCAGGAGATAAACGGATTTTTATGGCAGACCAGTTTTATGATGTTGCGCATAAGGAACGGCATAAATTGCACAAGGCTTATATCAGAAAATGCCTTGAAAACTTTGCAGATAATAATGGAGTTATTCAATTTATTGGTAAAGAATTTACCGGCCCTCTGCATTTTGTTCAATTCTGGATTGATGTGATTATGGAATGGGAAAAGGAAACAGGTAAGAAAGCTTTTGTCGGACTCAGCGTTACTAAAGATGTTCAGGATTTAATATTAACTGATCCTGTCCGTAACTCAGCAATAAGCGTGATAGATATCCGCTATTGGCAATACCTCAAAGATGGTAGTTTATATGCTCCGGAAGGTGGGAAAAACCTGGCTCCGCGGCAACATGCCCGGTTGATGAAACCCGGAAAAAGTTCCTTTAAGCAGGTTTATCGCGCTGTACTTGAATACCGTAAAAGATTCCCGGATAAAGCTGTGATTTATTCAGCAGACAGGAATAATATTTTTAGCTGGGCTGTATTTATGGCTGGTGGTTCATTAGCAGCTATTCCCGTTATAGCTGACACCGGATTTTTAGCAGATGCGGCTACTATGCAACCGGTTGATCTGCCAGGAAATCCTGAGAATCAATGGGCGTTGGGGAATACACAAAAAGGATATATCATATATAACAATTCTAATGACCCGGTAAAGCTGGACCTGTCAACTTCAAATGCTATGTTTAGGATTCGCCGGATTGATCCTAAGGATGGACGAATGCTTGATAAAGAAGAAAAAGTAGAGGGCGGAAAAATACTTAAAATGAAAAACATGCTTTCAGGTCCTGTTGTAATGTGGATTACACGTTTGTAAATATTTAAATTAATATTAATAACTATGTTTAAAATTTCTTATATAATTCTTATTGCAGGTCTGTTATCTCTTACCTGTGGTTCGCCTGACCGGACTCCCGGTTTGAGCAAACTCAAAATATCTGAAAACAGAAGGTTTTTAACCGATGAGAATAATAATCCCTTTTTCTGGCTGGGTGATACCGGGTGGCTTCTGTTTTGCAAGCTTGACAGGACAGATA
>CBFCXR010000057.1:0-12476 GCA_965602045.1 uncultured Bacteroidales bacterium
ATGGTTTGAAGATTTGGAAGGTGCTACCGGCATTGCTCAAGATACTTTATTAGTCTCTGGTTACAGGAGGACCGGATATCTTGAAGATGAACCTTAATAGTTGCTTATGATATTAAAAAAGCTGCCATTCATCAAGTGGTAGCTTTTTTTATTTTAAAATCATAGTGATTCATTATTTAATTAAATTCAAAATTTCTGACAACCATCAAAAAAATATCCTGTGAAATTCTTCCCTTTTTATAATATCAAATGCATATTTTAACATAAAATTTGATAGTTTTGAAATAACAATGTGCATAGTTTTGCGTTTTAATGTTTGATATGAAAAAAGGATTTCTTTTAGTTGTGATAATTATCATCCAATCTTTAAACGGGTTGCGTGCACAAAACTTCCAGGTCTCAGGTATTGTAACCAGCTCCGAAGATAGCCTGGGCCTTCCCGGAGTCACAGTGATTGTTAAAGGTACTGAGATTGGCACGATAACAAACATCGATGGTATTTATACACTTGATGTACCAGGTGAATATGACACTCTTGTATTCAGTTTTGTTGGTATGATGCCACTGGAAACTTCAATAACAGGTAGAGAAATTATAAACATAACTCTCAGACCTCAGTTATATGAAGTAAGTGAAGTAGTTGTTACTGCATTGGGAATAAGAAGGGAAAGCAAGGCCCTGGGATATTCAGCTACAAGCGTGTCGAATGAAGATTTAACCAAAGGAAAAGATCGAAGCATACTAAATTCATTGCAGGGTAAGGTTGCCGGTGTTAATATAAGCTCTGCTTCCGGAGCCCCCGGAGCTTCATCAAGGATATTACTGCGGGGTATCTCAACACTGGGAGGATCAAATCAACCGTTATTTGTAATTGATGGTGTTCCGGTTAACAACAGCTTCTCAGGCAGTACTTCAATAAATGGAGGTACAGATTTTGGAAATAAAGTGAATGACCTTAATCCTGATGATATTGAGAATATATCAATACTCAAAGGTGCTTCCGGTTCAGCGCTGTATGGATCAAGAGCAGCAAATGGAGTAATTGTCATCACAACCAGAAAAGGTGAAAAAAACAAAGCTAATAAAACAGATATAACCGTTTCTAGCTCAGTTGGCTATGAAGAGCCTTTCAGGACAGTAAAATACCAGAATGAATTCGGGCAAGGTATACACGGGGATGCCGTTAATATTGAAAATATGAGCTGGGGGCCGGGATTTGATCATAAGCTTCATTTCTGGGGTTATGAAGTTGATAATAGCCTCAGGGTAAAATCTTATGCCGGTCTGACTAACAACGTCAGGGAATTCTTTAATACAGGACAAAAATACAGTAACTCAATTTCCATATCAGGAGGCAATGAACAAACAACATATTACCTTTCATACTCAAACGTGATGCATGATGGTATATTCCCTACTAATTCCGACAGCTATAACCGACATACTATATCCGTAAGAGGTACTCATATTGCTTCATCACAATTTACAAGTTCATATTCCATAAACTATATTAAGAAAAACAATAAATCAGTACCCACCGGCCAGGGTGACCAGTCAGTTTACAACCAGATAATGCAAACACCAAGGGACATAAGCTTATTAGAATTAGCAGACTACGAAAACAAGTGGAATAACCTGGACAATTACTATTCATTATATACTGTTAATCCATATTTCATCCTTAATGAAAACGGTAACACTAATAATGAAGACAGGTTATATGGAAGCATTGACCTTGATTACACTATCATTAAGTCCCTTTCATTAAAACTTCGCCTGGGAAGTGATATTTCAAATGACCAGTTGAAGCAATGGCGTGCTGTAATTAAACCGGGGGGTAATAATGAGTTTGCTGCAATATTTGAGCCTGGCAGTGTCACTGAATCATCAAGTTATACTATGCAGTTAAACAGCGATCTGATTCTTAATTTTAATAAAGAAATTGGAGATTTGGGGGTAAATGTTTTAATCGGCCACAACCTGAATCAAAGGACTGGCAAAGGTATATCAGCTGCAGTAAATGATCTGACTATTCCGGGTTTCTTTCAATTGAAAAACTCATCTGAGACTCCGCTTGCCGGTGAGAGTTTCGCAAAAAGAAGGCTCGTTGGTGTCTACGGCAGTCTTGATTTATCTTATAAAAGTATCCTGTTTATTACTGCTACTGCAAGAAATGACTGGAGCTCAACCCTGCCAATTAAAAATAATTCATTTTTCTATCCCGGGATTAACACTTCGTTAGTTTTTACAGAATTGATTCCTAAAATGAAAAGTGTACTTTCCTTCGGCAAAGTCAGGGTTGCATGGACAAGGGTTGGAAATGATGCTCCCGGTTATAGTGTTCAGTCGGTATTTGTAAAGGGCGGGCATTCTGACGGCTATGGATACCTTAGATATCCTTTACCAAATGGAGTAAACTCATATGAAGTATCCAACCTCATTGGTAATGAAGAACTAAAACCTGAGTTAACTACTGAATTTGAAGCAGGAACAGACCTGAGGTTTTATAAAAACCGAATAGGTATTGATTTCTCATATTATAATAAAAGCACAACCGACCTGATTTGGCCGGCTCCCCTGCCCTCCTCCTCAGGATACAGTTCCAAAACCATTAACCTCGGAAAATTAACAAATAAAGGTATTGAAGCATTATTAAAGCTTACACCTGTTCAATTAAGAGAATTTCAGTGGGATATTTCCTTTAATTTCTCAAAGAACAGGAATGTACTTGAGGAGCTGACAGACGAACTGGACAGGATTGAAATTACAGGACTTAGTGTTGAAGGCGGACAGCAAATTAATTATATTGCTAAACCGGGTAGAACCATAGGTATATTTGAAGGCCGTGAGGCTATGCATGATAACCAGGGCAGAATAATTGTGAATAATAGCGGACTGCCAATAGCTGCTGACACGCTTGTTGAATACGGTGACAGGGAATATGATTTTATTGCCGGAATAAATACAGGACTGAGCTGGAAAAACTTTTCAATCTCAGGCACTATTGATATCAGGCAAGGAGGTATTATGTATTCCAGAACCAAAGATGTTTCAGTATGGGCTGGAACAGTACCTGTTACATTGTACAATATGAGGGAGCCGTTTATTATACCAAATTCTGTTTATGAAATTGGAAGAGATGAAAACAATGACCCGGTTTATGTAGAGAACAATATACCGTTGGATGCTGTTAATATTGTTGATTACTGGGGTAACGGAGGGACAGAATTAGATGGAAATTCATTTATCGATAAATCATATATTAAGCTAAGGGAAGTGATTATATCATATTCGGTTCCGCAAAAAGTATTAAGTAAGACGCCCGTTTCCTCTGTTCAGTTCAGTGTAATTGGGAGGAACTTATTAATTATAACACCAAAGAATCAATATTATATCGACCCTGAGCTTACAACTTTTGGTAATGATTTCGAAGCTGATTTCGGCGAATATAGTGCCCAACCATCAGTACGAAGTATAGTTTTTAGTCTGAGATTAACTTTATAATTATTAAACGCCCCCTTGGAGAAGGGGGATACAGGGAGATTGAATTGAATTGAAATGAAATGAAATGAAACAAACATCAATTAGAATCATATTGTGCATGGTAATTATATTCGCTTCCTGCGAAGACTGGCTTGATATTAATCAGGACCCGAATAATCCGGATGAAGCAAATGAAGAGCTTACTCTTGCTGCCGGCATTTCTTCAGTTGCCTATGTTTATGGGGGAAGATACCAGGTTTTAGGGGCACTCTGGTCGCAACAATGGACTCAGTCACTGGGCGCTACACAATATTCCGGACTGGATTCATATGATATAAGCAGCAGCACTTATGACAACAGGCAATTTGGTGAATTATACACAGGGGCTCTTAAGAATTTTGAGTATATAAGGGATTTATCCCGGAAAAATGAAAAGTGGAACTACTATATTATGGCTACAGTTATGCAGGCCTATACATTTCATATTTTGGCTGATTTATATGGCCAGATACCATTTTCAGAAGCATTAAAGGGAGAAGAAGGAACTATAACTCCTGCATACGAAAACGGACAGGACATATATGACAGTCTTATTACCAGGATTGACTATGCTTTGGCCAGTGACTATGAAAATGATGACCTTGAAGATGTGGGATCCGAAGATATATTATTTGACGGAAAAATCGACAGATGGGTAGAATTTGCAAATACCCTGAAGCTTAAAATATACCTGAGGCAATTGCATACCAGGCCCGATATTGCGAGGGAAGGTATTGAATCATTATATAATGACCCGGATATAAAATTTCTGACTTCAAGTGTTGCAATGAGCCAGTTTACTAATGAAACAGGGCGCAGAAATCCATTATATGAAACTGATATTGTGTTCCTTGGAAACAATCCTAATTTAATTCTGAGTAACACATTATTAAGTTTTATGAATGATAAAGGTGATCTTGAAAGGCTTGATGCTTTATTCGACTTTCCTGAAAACGGAGGCGGACATAAAGGCCTTGATCAGGGTAATTATAACGATCCTGATGAACCAAAAGGTACAAACAGCGCTAGTTATTCGAAGCCGTATATGTCTCCCTTTGCACCGGTATACCTTATGTCAGCTTCAGAAGCTTATTTTCTGCAGGCAGAGGCTATAATTCGTTATGGTGTTAAGCCTTATTCCGATGCCAAAGAAATGTATGAGAATGGAATAAAGAATTCTTTTCAAAGACTGGGACTCCTTATTAGTGAAGAATTTTTCGGGCCCGGAGATGTGTATGAGTTCCCTGCTGAAGGTAGCCCACTGGAAACATTTATTGAATCCATTATCATACAAAAATGGATAGCATTAGCTAATATTCAAAGTCTTGAAACATTTTTCGAACACAACAGGACTCACTATCCCAAAGTAAGTGATGTACCTGCGGATAACGGCGACTATGTGCCAGGAGAATTCACAATTTCCGTTAATAATGTTACAAGCGGCCGTTTCCCTAAAAGACTTATTTTTCCTGAATCGGAATACTCAGGAAATCCGAATAATACTCCGGCAAAAGTGGAAGTCTATGAAAATGTATGGTGGGATACAAAAGTTGATATTGAATAAATTTTTGTAAATGAATATTGTGAATTGAAAATTTATGATACGAGAATTTAAAAAAAATATAAAAAACCCCCTTGAAAAGGGGGAATTAAGATCCCTTGAAAAGGAGGAAATCTCTCTTAAAAAGGAAACAAAAATCCCCCTTGAAAAGGGGGACACAGGGGGATTAAATAATGATTAACTATCTATGAAATTGTTTAAATATATTTGCCTGGTATCATTAGTATTCATTGCGCTGCTCTGGAGTTGTGACAAATGGGAAGAAACTGCAGATATTTCACATGTTTCATATTTGCCGGATTTTAATATGACCGGAGGAGAATTTATATCTATTATCAAAAGCGATAGCGGTGAATTTGAAGATCCTGGAATTGAAGCAACGGTACAGGGAAAAAACGTAAACTGGTTTTATTTGTACCAGCCGGATGTGGACGTATCAACTCCCGGAATTTATATACTTTCTTACTACGCAGAAAACAGCGAAGGATTCTCAAGTATTGCGGAGCGAATAGTTGTTGTCACTTTTGAGGACGTAACCGGCAACGATCTGTCAGGAACATATACTGGCACTCTGTGGGAACCACGTGTTGAATCAAGGGTGACAAAAATAGACGATAAAGGATTATATAAATGTGAGGAAGTATTTGGTTTTCCGGGTTCTTCAATGCCCGGCAGATTTGCCGATCTTGGTGATAACAAACTTGTTTTATTACCCGGAGAAGGATATTTTGGAAAATATGACGTATCCGAAGGAGACTATTCACAGAGAATATTATCATGGTCAGTTAAGTTTCTGGATCCTCCTTACAGGGGATTGGAAATTCCTGTAGTCTGGAGAAAAACAGAATAATAAATGAAAAAAGTAAAAATAATAACTCAACCCAGGAAAGGAATGAAATTGAAAATTCATACGGTTATCCTGTTTTTAATCTTCATAGCTTCCTTGCTAATCATCCTTACTTCTTGCGAAAAGGATGATTATACCATTGAATACCAGGACGGATATCCTAATATCCTGGCAGGTAACTGGCGGGCAGTTGAGTACCAGAATGCAGTGGTTGTGAAAAATATTATAATTTCCGTGGATAATATTTCCGAACCTTTTGACCTTGTCTCTGCTTTGGACCCAAATAGTGGCGATAGCCTGGTTTTTGACAATATTTACGATTCAAAGATAAGGGTCAAGGCGCATTATGATGACAGTATATTTAATGTTGTAAAGGGGAGACAGCTTGAAGTTATTAATAATGGCCAGTATGGTATTTATTATGTTTCCATTAATGGTAAGTATAATTATGATAAGCAATATGGAGGTTATCTTACAATGCATATCGGTTTATATGATAAATATTCTGCTTTATTTGATACTTTGTATGTTGCTGCATTCAGAAAAACAGGTTTTGAAGAATTGGATTATGAAAGTCTTCTGAGCTATTGAAACTAACTATAATAAAACGGATGTTTTATTACTATGAGTATGTATACAATATCTGAAAAATAATTCAGTATTAGAAAACAATGAAAAAAATAATATATAAAGGAATCGTTTTCGTTTTGTTGGCAGGAGCGGCCATATATTTCATATATGATATTGTTACGTATAATTCAAGAAGATATATCAGTACTGAGGAATTAGGATTTGATAAGCCCGGCGAATTTTACAAATACTTCAGGGGAATCACTACTCCTTTAGGAAGTGACAGATCAGGATATTCGACGAATTACAGATTACGTGAATTCAAAAAAGCTGTAGGAAGGTTAAAAAAACTCAAAAGTACTTCAGAAGCATATCCATGGATTCAGCGTGGCCCCGGAAATGTTGGAGGAAGAACAAGAGGACTAATAGTTGATCCTGACGACAGTACACACCAGACGTGGTATGCAGGTGCAGTAAGCGGAGGTATATGGAAGACTGTAAACGCGGGTGTTAGCTGGATCAACCTGTCAGAGGATCTTCCCAACCTGGCAACATCAACCTTAACAATGGCAGAATCAGATCATGATATAATCTATGCTGGAAGCGGTGAAGGTTTTCAGGGACTGGGTATGGTAACGGGTAACGGGATATTCAAGAGTACTGACAGGGGTAACTCATGGACACATCTTATTTACACAAGTTCTAATGAAGATTTCCTTTACGTTAATAAAATTTTAGTTGATCCTGAAACTGAAGATATTGTCATCGCAGGCACAAATGCCGGCATTTTTAAAACCATTGACGGGGGGCAGACCTGGAATGAAGTATATAATGAAGGCTATGCTGTACAGGATTTGGTTGCTAATCCTGATAATTTTAATATTTTATATGCAGGCGCCAATTCATTAGGAATCCTGAAATCAGAAGATGCCGGAGATACATGGCATCATTCCTACAATGGCATAGGTGAAGGGGGCAGGTTCCAGCTGGCAATATCACCTGTTAGTCCGAATAAAGTATATACCTGCGTTGAAGCCTTTGATCCGCAGGAAATTGGTGAAGGAGTATATAAAACACATGTTTATATATCTTATGATAACGGGGAGAACTGGAGTAAATACGTTTCTCCCTATAACTTTCTTGGGGTACAGGGCTGGTTCAATAACATTATTGAAGTACATCCATTCGATGATGATATAGTATTTGTGGGTGGCGTAAATCTGGGTAAAATTGAGTTTAAAAGCGGATTAAGCGCAAGTGACCCGCAGGTTATCCGTGTTGATACTTTTCATACAGCCGGTTATATGAGTTTTATCAGTTTTGGTGGAGATTTTTTTGGCGGGGCAATGGCCACCGGGGACATGGAGGATGGAGAAGAAATAATATCAAGTGACTGGGTATCAGTTGAGATTCGCTTTGGGCCGGGAAAAAGCCAGAAAGCACACCGGTTTACTGTGCCTGAAGGCGAAGGACAGGGAGTGCCTCCGGAGGATTATGCTTATCAGGATTATATTGATGTACCATTTGAAGTCTGGAACACTGAAGACAACAAACAACTTATGGTGTCATTCCGCGATCAGGAAAGAGATGGCGAGTTTAACCTTATTGAAAGAGATATTGATGATGATATATCAGGCCGTGAGTATATCTTTGTTAATGCGGCAGATTATAATGAATCTTCGCCCCATGCTAAAATAGCAAAAGACGGAGGTTACACATACAAGCTGCTTTATTTCTTCTGGCCGTATCTGCCTGAAGATTCAACATGGAATCCTGCCTCATTGCCTGAATCAAAAATAAGGATCCAGTACGGTACATTTTCACTCGTTAACGAGCTAAGCATTACATCAGTGCTTGCTGATGAAAGAAAAAACAAAGACCTGCATGTTGATCATCATGAATTTGCTATGATAGTGACAAGTGAGGAAAATGAGAAATTTACTTTTCTTGATGCTAATGACGGAGGATTGGGTATTTCTTATGATGAAGGCAAAACATGGGAACAAATTAAAAACGGATATATCACAACCCAGTTTTATGGTGCTGCAAAAAAACCCGGATTTCAAGAATATATTGGAGGTATGCAGGACAATGGCACATGGCAGTCACCTGAAAAACAAACTGCCTCTTCAACATCAGAGTACGATGATAAGATAGGAGGTGACGGATTTGAAGCATTATGGCACCCTGTATATCCTCACAGAATTATTGGAAGTTCATATAATAACAGATTCTACGCAACGAATGACGGTGGCGAAACCTGGGAGAGGGCATACAACGGAATCGATGGAGACGGACCATTCATTTCCAGGTTATCACACTCAAGACTAAAGCCTGATGTTATATTTGCCGTTGGCAGCAATGGAGTATACAGGCATAAAAATTTCGGGTTGGGCCGATATGACTGGGAACTAATTGAAATTGAAGACGGATGGAGTGTTAATAACACGGTTACAAGTTCACATAACGTTGAAGTGTCTTTAGCTACCGACACTATAGTATGGGCAGGAGCCGGCATGGTTGATAACCCTGAATTACATATTTATGTTTCAAAAAATGGAGGTGACAGCTTTAAACCTGTATCAAACTACACAGATGTTGAACTGAATAATTATATTTCCGGAATTGCTACTCATCCTGTTGATCCTAATACGGCGTTTATATTAAATTCCATAAAAGGGAAACCGAAAATACTGCGAACAACTGATCTCGGCAATAACTGGCAAGATATCAGCGGTTTTGGACAAAATGATTCAAGCAGCAGAGGTTTTCCTGATGTAATGGTTTATTCTTTACTGGTAATGCCTGAAAATACAAATATTATCTGGGCAGGAACAGAAATCGGAATATTTGAATCTAACAATAACGGATATTCATGGCATTATGCTGACAACGGATTGCCCCCGGTTTCAATATGGGATATGTTCATCCAGGATAATAATATAATAGTTGCAACACACGGACGCGGAATATGGTCACTTGATCTGCAGTCAGTTGTTTTTAATAAAAATCTTCCCGACGATAATGCTTTTGAAGCAATTTTGTATCCTAATCCAAATAACGGGGAATTTAATGTTATGATTGAAAATAATTATTTCGGAGAATTGAAAATCCAGGTGTTCGATATGAACGGTAAAAAAATTACTGACTTTAAAGGAATGAAATCGTCAGTTAAATATCTATCATTACTCAAACTTAAGAATATTGCCTCCGGAAATTACTTTGTTAAAATAATAATAGGTAATGCAACTTCTACTAAAAAGATTATTATTAACTAAAATAATTACCTGAGGCAGTATAGAAGTATCAAATTTTATCACTTTAGTAACAATCCCCCGTTTACCACTATTTTATTATATTTGCAACTTCAAATAATTGATTGCCGAATAGTAAATGGGTGAACTAAGTTATGATATATAGGTTGTTTAACCGGATTTTAATGAGAAATAGTAATACAATGCTTTTAACTATAGAAGAAGGTAATGACAAATTGCTGAATTATTTTTTGCCGTTGGCTAAGTATAAAATGTAAAATATGGATGGATATAATATAAATCATTTAAAAGAATTAGAATCGGAGTCAATTTATATAATTCGCGAAGTTGCATCACAGTTTGAGCGGCCTTCCCTCCTGTTTTCAGGAGGCAAAGATTCAATTGTTATGTACCACCTGGCCAGAAAGGCCTTTTGGCCTGCCAGGGTTCCCTTTCCCTTGATGCATATTGACACAGGCCATAATTTTATTGAAACCCTTGAATTCAGGGATAACCTGATGGAAAAGACCGGTGGTAAATGTATCGCCAGATTTGTCCAGGATACCATTGACCAGGGAAAGGTTGTTGAAGAAACAGGTATTAATGCAAGCAGAAATGTTCTGCAAACCGTAACATTGCTTGATGCAATTGAAGAATTAAAATTTGATGTTGCACTTGGCGGTGGCCGGAGAGATGAAGAAAAAGCAAGGGCAAAAGAAAGATTTTTTTCTCACAGGGACGAATTCGGCCAATGGGATCCAAAAAATCAACGTCCTGAACTTTGGAATATTTTTAACGGAAAGAAAAAAATGGGTGAGCACTTCAGGGTGTTTCCACTGAGTAACTGGACAGAGATGGATATCTGGCAATATATTTATATGGATGATGTTGAAATCCCATGCCTCTACTTTACTCATAAGCGTGAAGTATTTAACAGGGATGGAGTATGGCTGGCTGCAGCCCCGTTCATGCAACTTAAGGATAATGAAAAGATAGAAGTCAGAGATGTAAGGTGCAGGACCATTGGTGATATAACCTGTACCGGACTTACTTTATCAAAGGCAACTACTCTCGAAGATATTATTAAGGAAGTGGCTGTGACCCGCATAACAGAGAGAGGTGGAAGATATGACGATAAAAGATCTGAAGCTGCAATGGAGGATAGGAAGAAGGAAGGGTATTTTTAAAACGAAGCAAATAACAACAAATAAAAGGCACAAAGTATTATTATAATGACCACTAAGAAGAAAGATTACCAGGCAGGATACCTTAATATGGAATTATTGCGATTCACTACCGCAGGCAGTGTTGATGACGGCAAGAGTACATTAATAGGGAGGTTATTGTACGACAGTAAGGCAATATTTGAGGACCAGATGGAAGCTATTGAAAGAGCCAGTATTGATAAAGGTGAGAACCAGGTGAACCTGGCTTTGCTTACTGATGGATTACGGGCAGAAAGAGAACAAGGTATTACTATTGATGTTGCATACAGATACTTTGCTACTCCAAAGAGAAAATTCATAATTGCCGATACTCCGGGCCATGTTCAATATACAAGGAATATGGTTACAGGAGCTTCTACTGCTAATGCTGCGATTATTCTCATAGATGCGAGAAATGGTGTTGTTGAACAGACAATACGTCACTCCTATATTGCCTCTTTACTACAAATACCTCATATTATTGTATGTATAAATAAGATGGATCTGGTTAATTTTGGAGAAAATGTCTTTGAAGAAATCCGTAGAGATTTTAATAGCATTTCTGACAAGCTTGATATTAAGGATATTCGCTTTGTTCCAATAAGTGCCTTAAAGGGAGATAATGTAGTGGATCGGTCTAAAAATATGGACTGGTATGATGGCCCGACTTTAATGTACTTGCTTGAACATCTGCATATCAGCAATGATCTGAATTTTATGGATGCGCGGTTTCCTGTACAGTACGTTGTTCGTCCGCAATCTGATGAATACCATGATTACCGCGGATATACAGGAAGAATTGCAGGGGGGGTATTTAAGACCGGTGAAAAAGTAGTGGTAATGCCTTCGGGTTTTACATCAACAATTAAGTCAATAGATTCTATGAATGAAAAACTGGATCTGGCATTTCCTCCTCAATCGGTTTCAATTATACTTGAGGATGATATTGATATAAGCCGGGGTGATATGATTGTTAAAGAAAAAAGCTTACCTCAGGTCAATCAGGATATAACAATGATGATTTGCTGGCTGAATGAAAAACCGATGAATCCCGGGGGAAAATATGTATTAAAACATACAACCAAAGATGTACGGTGTGTTATTAAAACAGTAGATTATAAAGTAAATATTAACACATTAGACAAAATCTATGATGATAATAACATTGGATTAAATGAAATAGGTCAGTTAACAATAAGAACAACCCAACCTCTCTTATTTGATTCATACAGAAAGAACAGGATTACAGGCAGTGTTATTTTTGTTGATGAAGGGACAAATGAGACGGTTTGCGCAGGTATGATTTTATAATTAGTATTCTGTTTTCCGATATCCTAATTTTCTCTATGGAAAATATAACTTTGTTATAAACATATATTATCGGGATGTAGCTCAGCCAGGTTAGAGTACACGTCTGGGGGGCGTGGGGCCGCGAGTTCAAATCTCGCCATCCCGACAAAATAAAATATCACGACCAAAGGGAGTAACCTCGGCCATCCCGACTACTGATTTTCAAT
>CBFCXR010000058.1:0-12379 GCA_965602045.1 uncultured Bacteroidales bacterium
GTCTTGATCCCTGTCTGTGGAATACTTAAACAAAAGCCTTAACTCCCTGCGGTCGCTTACGGGCTTTTTATTTAGCGGAGAAAGAGGGATTTCTCCCTTCGGTCGTGTTCCCTGAAAGGGGATGCTTAAAACAAAAAGCCTTAGCTTCCTTCGGTCGCTTACGGGCTTTGTATTTTGTTTTCTTATGAAAAGGAATTTTCAACGGCTCCAAAAATACAAAGCCCTGTTGCTCGCGTAACAAGGCTTTTTGTTTAGCGGAGGAAGAGGGATTCGAACCCCCGGACCGCGATAAACGGTCAACGGTTTTCAAGACCGCCGCATTCGACCACTCTGCCATTCCTCCGGGCGCAAAAGTATAAATTTTTTTAATATGAATTGAAAGTTATGATAAACTTAGTCAATAATATTTATATTAATGCTTTGATTAAATTGTAATTCCTTTCATCTTAATAGTGTAAAAAATATCTATATTTGGTTGTTATTGTATTCAAAAAGCATATGTCAATTCCCGAAGCCTCAGTTATTATATCATTTTATAATAAAATTGATTTTCTGAAGCTCGTTTTAGCCGGCTATGAAATTCAAACATTTGAATCCTTTGAAATTATTATTGCCGATGATGGTTCATCTCAAAAAATATGTAAAGCTATATCTGAACTGATTGATAAATCAGATTTAAATATTTTGCATATCCGGCATGAAGACGATGGATGGCGCAAGAATAGGATCCTGAATAAAGCAGTAATAACTTCAAATAGTAATTATCTTATTTTTACAGATGGAGATTGCATTCCACATCCGAGGTTTGTGGAAGAACATATAAAAAATAATTCAAAAAATACAGTTCTTACCGGCAGACGAGCATACTTATCAGAACGCATTACTAAAAAAGTAAATAAAGAAAGGATTACTAAAAAGTACCTGACAGGTAGATATTTAGTCCCCCTGCTTATTCATAACACCTTATTTAAAGATGGAAAATATTTTGAAAATGCAATATATATTAAAAGTAAATTAGTAAGAAAATTAATTAATATAAAAGAAAAAGGTTTGATGGGCTCCAACTTTTCAATATTTAAGGATGATATTTTAAAAGTGAACGGTTTTGATGAAAGATATAAAGCCCCGTCAATTGGAGAAGATACTGACATAGGTTACAGACTAAGTTTGGCAGGTATTAAAGTTAAGACAGTTAAACATATTGCTGTACAGTATCATTTATTTCACCCAAGATTAAGCTGGAATAACAGAAACGCAGAAATATTCAATGATACGGTCAAAAGAAAAAAATATTTTACAGAAAAGGGAATTTCAAATCATTAAAAATAAGTTTTATTAATAATGATAATAAATAAGTATAATAACTGATATTTATGATATCAATATTTTACAGATTATTTAGATTTTTTTATCTATAAATTTGCTAAACTTAAGAAATAGTCTATATTTGCATAAAGTTTTATTCAATGGAATAATATTTATTAATCCTAAAAATTATTTATTATGAACAAAGCACAACTTATAGATGCCATTGCTGGCGATGCAAGTTTAACTAAGGCCGATGCAAAGAAAGCCCTTGATTCCTTTATTAAAGCAACATCAGGCGCACTTAAAAAAGGTGATCGTGTTGCGTTAGTAGGTTTTGGTTCTTTTTCAGTTGCTCAAAGAAGTGCAAGAACTGGTAGAAATCCGCAAACAGGCAAAGAAATTACCATCCCCGCAAAAAAAGTTGTTAAATTTAAGGCAGGTAGCGAATTAGCTGGAACTGTTAAATAATAGTTTATGAAAAAGAGATTAAGGGAGCAATTATATGCTCCCTTTTTTTGTTTATAATACACTAATTTTAAAAGATTTAATGATTTTAAATGAAAGAAGATCTTGTTAAATACTTGCAGCAATTTGTAACAAAACGCAGGGCGAAATTGATTGATAGAATACTCGAAGATCGGACAAGATACATAACCGTACTCCTTGAAGACATATATCAATCACAAAATGCAAGTGCAGTTTTAAGATCATGTGAATGCTTTGGAATTCAAGACGTACATATCATTGAAAATAGAAATAAATATGAAATAAATCCTGATGTTGCATTGGGTGCCAATAAATGGCTAAATCTTAAGAGATTTAATAAAAAAGAAAATAATATAAAGGCTGCTGTTGATTATCTCAGACGCAAAGGTTACAGAATAGTTGCCACTAGTCCTGATAAAAATAATACCCTGTTAGAAGATTTTAACCTGGAAAAGGGTAAAGTTGCACTTCTTTTTGGTACAGAATTGAAAGGATTATCAAAAGAAATATTAAGTCTTTCAGATGAGTTTTTGAAAATACCAATGTATGGATTTACAGAAAGTTTTAACATATCTGTTTCTGCAGCTATTATTCTCCATTATCTTGTTTCCAGATTGAGAATTTCTGATATTAATTGGCCCCTCTCCAGGCAAGAAAAACTGGATATTAAAATCAATTGGCTAAAGCAAACTATAAAGAAATCTGATATTTTGGAGAAAGCATTTATAAGCAAATTAGATAGTTATAAATAATGGTTGCATGTTTATTTTTTTTTTTGCAATTAGATTTATTTTTTTGTTATATTTGGTTAAATATTGACGAGCGTATATTATTAGTTGACGAAAACAATCTAAAATGAATAGTATTATAATTGATGATGATTTAATGTCGAGAAGAATAATTGAGGAATTTGTAAACCGTACTGATCAATTGAATTTACTTAGTTCCTATGAAAACGCTGTGGACGCAATTAATGCATTTAATACCGAAGAAGACATTGATTTAATATTTCTTGATATTGAAATGCCGGAAATGAGTGGGATTGACTTCCTGGAAACATTAACTAATCCTCCTCAAATTATTATTATCTCATCTAAAGACAAATACGCTCTGGATGCATTTAATTACGATGTAACTGATTACCTTCTTAAACCAATATCCTATAGCAGATTTTTTAAGGCAGTAAATAAGGCAAACGTAAGGTTTAAAAATAAAGTTGATACTAAAGAGGATGAGATATTTATCAAGAAAAATTCTGCCCTTGTTCGTCTGAAATATGAGGATATACTTTGGGTGGAGGCGCTTGAAAATTATGTGATATTTAATACTTTCAGCGAAAAATATACTATCCATTTTACAATGAAGGCAATTGAAACGAAATTGCCATCCAACAGATTTACCAGGGTTCATCGCTCATATATAGTAAATACAAGCAGCATAAAAGTAATCGAAGATAACTCAGTTGTTATAAAAACGCATGAAGGAGTGAAATCAATTCCTATTGGAAAATCTTACAAGGACAAATTGATGGGTGATATCAACCTGATAATAAAATAAATTCCTTTCATTTTAATTAATTCCGCACTCGTTTTGAAATATCTTAATATCTGTTTTAATATTTTGTATTTGAAATAGTTAATTAATATATAATTTCAATGAGTAAGTTTAAAAATATACTCCTAATCAAATCTTTAATTTTTATTTCAATTTGCGGGATTTATGCCCAAAGTTCAGATACTGTGCTAATTCAAAAATATGAATATTTATTACAGGGATTGTTTGATAGTATTTCTAATAATACAAATGATTCAGAGAATGAACAGGTAAATAAAACAATAATTGAAAATTTAGAACAGGTACTGATTATTGATGGCTCTTTTACATATTCCTTTGATTCACTGGAGAATTTAGGGAAAATAAGTTCTTCCGATGGTAAATTAAGAATTTATACCTGGAACTTGCCATATTTTAACGGCACTCATAAATACTTTGGCTTTATACAATTTGTGCCAAAACGCAAGACTGATATTCTGCTTTATAAATTATTAGACCAATCAGAGATTTTAGAATCACCTGAAGGATTGATTCTTGCTGATACAAGCTGGTTTGGCGCCTTATACTATGAAATAATTGAAAAAGAATATAACGATACAATATATTATACCTTATTAGGTTTTGATTTTAATAATTTTTTAACCAAAAAAAAGATCATAGAAATACTTTATTTTAAAGATGGTGAGATTCCGGTTTTTGGAAAGCCATTATTCAAATATCAGAATGAACTGAGAAGCAGAATTATTTTTGAATATTCATCAAAAGCTGCAATGGGACTTAAATATAATAAGGAATTAAAAATGATCGTTTTTGATCACCTTTCTCCTTTGAAACCTTTTTATGAAGGTCTTTACATGTTTTATGGCCCTGATTTTTCATATGACGGATTTAAGTTTAATAATGGAATCTGGAATGAAGTACTTGATATAGATGTAAGAAATACTTCTTATTAGTGTTCCTTATTGATGAAAATATTTTTCTGTCAGAATGTTAATATTCAAAATTTAATAATGACGTATTGACAGTAATTTAATTTTTGGCATGTTCTTTGAAAAGGCTTGCCATCAGAAAATATTTTGTTAACTCAAAAAATATAAAAAAATGCAAAAAGGAAAAATCGGAGTAACTTCTGAAAACATCTTCCCAATTATAAAGAAATTTTTATACTCGGATCATGAAATTTTTCTAAGAGAACTGATTTCTAATTCAGTTGATGCCACAAAAAAGCTAAAGACAATATCGAATGTAGGCGATTTCAAGGGCAAGTTAGGTGATTTAACAATTAGAGTGAAAGTTGATAAAAAGAAAAATACATTGACGGTGTCTGATCAGGGTATCGGAATGACCGCCGATGAAATTGAAAAATATATAAATCAAATTGCTTTTTCCAGTGCAGAAGAGTTTCTGGAAAAATATAAAAATCAGGAAAATGCAATGATCGGTCACTTTGGCCTGGGATTTTATTCTTCATTTATGGTTTCAGATAAGGTTGAAATATATTCTAAATCATACAAGAGAAATTCAAAAGGTATTAAATGGACTTGTGCCGGTAATCCTGAATATACCGTTGATGAAATTGAAAGAAAAGAAAGGGGAACAGATGTTGTTCTTTATCTTGATAAAGATTCCCGGGACTTTCTGGAAGAAAACAAAATAAATGAGCTGCTTAACAAATATTGCAAATTCCTTCCGGTTGAAATTGGTTTTGGTAAAGAGAAAGAATGGAAGGATGGCAAAGAGGTCGAATTAGATAAAGATAAAATTATAAATGATATTAGTCCTCTTTGGACGCGAAAACCTGCTGATGTTAAAGATGAAGATTATAATAAATTCTATCATGAATTATATCCTGTTGCTGAAGATCCTCTTTTTAATATCCATATAAACGTAGATTATCCTTTCAATCTTACAGGAATCCTTTATTTTCCGAAAATCAGAAATAATATTGAGATACAAAAGAATAAGATTCAACTTTTTTGTAACCAGGTATATGTTACTGACTCAGTTGAAGGAATTGTACCTGAATTTTTGACCCTGCTGCATGGAGTTATAGATTCGCCGGATATACCCTTAAATGTTTCCAGAAGCTTTTTGCAAAATGACCAGAATGTGAAAAAAATATCAGGCCATATTACTAAAAAAGTTGCTGACAAACTTCAGGAAATATTTAAGAAAGATCGTGCCCAATATGAGGGAAAGTGGGATGATATTAAACTTTTTATCGAATATGGTATGATGTCTGATGAGAAATTTTACGAAAAAGCAGAAAAATTTGCGTTATTAAAAAATACCGATGGAAAATATTTCACTTTTGATGAGTATGAAAAACTAATAAAAAGTAATCAAACTGATAAAAATAAATCTTTGGTGTATTTGTATGCTACAAAAACCGAAGAACAATATAGCTTTATAGATGCTGCGAAATCTAAAGGTTATGATGTGCTGATAATGGATGGTCAACTTGATTCACATTATATAAATCATATTGAACAAAAATTCAAAGATTCGAGATTCTTAAGAGTAGATTCTGATGTAATTGATAAACTAATTCAAAAAGAAGAAAGCAAAGAATCAAAACTTACTGCCAATCAAAAAGAAAATCTTGGCCCTGCCTTCAAAAGTCAAATGTCTGAAAAAAATAACTATACTGTTATATTTGAAAGTCTAAGTGAAACTGATAATCCGGTAATGATTACACAGTCAGAATTTATGCGAAGAATGAAAGATATGTCAAAATTAGGAGGTACAATGAGCTTTTATGGAGATTTGCCCGATAGTTATAATTTGATTATAAATTGCAATCATCCTCATGTTATTAGAGTTGCTGAAGATATGGATAAGAAAGTGGGAGAGAAGGCTGCTAAATTAAAAGAAGAAATTAAACCTTTGGCAAAAAATAAAGATGAACTGGAAAAAGCTAATAAGGAGAAAAAAGATGAAGAAATAAAGCAGGAAGATAAAGATAAAATTGAAGATCTGGATAAAAATATTAATACGCTTAAAGAAAAGAAGGAAAAGTTGCTTGCTGATTATGGTAAGAAAAACAAACTTATAAAACAACTGATTGATTTAGCTTTATTAGCAAATAACATGCTGAAAGGAGAAGACCTGAATAAATTCGTAAAGAGAAGTATAGAACTAATATAGTTTTATGCCTGTAAATATAACATTTCGTTTTTATGAAGAACTAAAGGATTTTCTGCCAAAAGACAGAAAAAATCAACCGTTTAGTATTTCTCTCAATGAAAACCAATCAATTAAACATGCAATAGAATCACTTGGCATTCCTCATACTGAAGTAGATATGATATTGGCAAACAGTAAGCCGGTTGACTTTACTTACAGGTTAAAAAATAAAGATTACATTTCAGTATATCCGGTTTTTGAAACTTTTGATATTTCCGGTATTACTACATTAAGAAAGTCAGGTCTGCGAAATCCTGCATTCATTGTTGATGTTCATCTTGGCAAACTGGCAAAATACTTGCGTTTTTTAGGATTTGACACACTTTATAAAAACAATATTGAGGATTCAGAGATTATCAGAATTTCACTAAATGATAATAGAATAATTATTACCCGTAACAGCGGGATCTTAAAAAATACCGCTGTTACTCACGGATATTTTGTCAGGAGTCAGAATCCAAAAGAACAAATTGCTGAAGTAATTCGCAGATTTAGTCTGGAATCCTTAATTAATCCATTTACGAGATGTTCAGATTGTAATGGAAAAATAATAGAAATTACAAAAGATTCAGTTATAAGCAAGTTAAAACCACAAACTAAAAAATATTACAGCAATTTTTACCAGTGTGCAATATGCAGGAAAGTTTATTGGAAAGGAACACATTATAAAAGGCTAAATGATTTTATAAATAGTTTGTTGTCAACTTATCCGAATTAAAGGAATTTTTAATTCATTTTCCCTGTTTACCTATGACTTTTATACCTTAAAGAAAACGAATATTTACTTTCATTTAATATTATTTAAAGAGGGTTACTTTTTTATCCATTAAGTAATTAATGTAAAAATGAAATACTAACCTAAAATTATCAATATGTTCAATTCACCCTTTATAAATATAATAATCTCATTAGCTTTTATTTATCTGCTATTATCAATAATAGTAACTTCCTTAAATGAGATAATTCTTACCTGGTTCAGGTTACGGCCAAAGGTTCTGAAAAAGGCACTGGAAAAACTGTTCTTTGAAAAGTGGGACGAGTTGCATAATAAAATAATGACGAGCCCTTTCATTGAATCACTTATGAAAAACACCAGAAGGTTTCCGTCATATATACCCGCAAACAGGTTTGTACTTGCTTTATTCGATGCTATTAATCCTGATGATAAACCTATGGATATTGAGAAATTGAAGTTATTAATCAGTACAGAAGGCGCGGTTCCTGATAAAATTAGGACTCTGCTTAAAGGATTTCTTAGTCAGGATAAAGTTGATTTAGACAAAATTAAGTTGCAGATTGAAAAATTTTATGATGAATCGATGGATCGTGTAAAAGGATGGTATAAAAGAAAAGCACAAATGGTTACGCTTATTATATCATTATTAATTGCATTAGGATTTAATGTAGATACAATATTTATTTCAAAAACTCTTTGGAAAGATAAGGAAATGGCAAAAAAGACTGCTGATTTGGCACAACTTTATAGTAAGCAGATTGATTATACAGACGGCAGGTTTACCATAAAATATATCTCTGATACCACTATAAAAGATACGTCCGGTGTACAACCTGAAAAAATACTGTATCAATCCACTTTTGAACTGATTGATACAGTTGAATATATTAATGATACTTTGTTAAAGAAGGCCGAAAGGGAAATAATTAATATTCAAAATATTAACGCTTTAATCAAACAAGAACC
Source organism: uncultured Bacteroidales bacterium (assembly GCA_965602045.1). Lineage (GTDB taxonomy): Bacteria > Bacteroidota > Bacteroidia > Bacteroidales > UBA10428. The sequence goes on from CBFCXR010000058.1 coordinate 8,237, forward strand.
AATTCCAATTGGTTGGACAAAAGCTACGTTTGCCGAATTATACAAGCCATGGACAAATATTTTAATAAAATTATTAGGATGTGTTATTACTGCCCTTGGCTTAACATTAGGTGCTCCCTTCTGGTTCGATTTGCTTAACAGGTTTATAAATATCAGAGGTACAGGGACGAATCCTGTAAACGGCGCAAAAAAGAAACCTAAAAACTGATAATTCAAGGTTATGATATACCGGAAGCCCTGTATTTTGGGAGAGTAATAGCTTATTCATTAATAGAAAGAAGAGGGCCGGGTAAAACTTATATAAAGGTTAAATCAATACATAAAGGGACCTATGTCGCAGTATACGAAGAGAGTAATGGTTGGGCAAGAATTCATCCAAATCAAAAGCTTTGGATATATGGCAGATATATTAATAAGACAAACTTTGATGAAATAGACTAAAAGCATTATATATACTTCAGTATCATTTCAAATAATATGGTTGGTTTTATTGGTTTTGCTATATAATCATCAAATCCCAGAGAAATGAATTTTCTTTTATCCCCCTTAAAAGCATAAGCTGTTTCTGCAATAATAGGAAGGTTTTTCCGGAACTTCTTAATTTCAATCATTGCGCTGCAGCCATCAAGTTCCGGCAGTTTTATATCCATTAATATTAGATCAATATTTTTGTTATTCTTAACTATTTCAATTGCATCATTACCATTTTCTGCAATAATAGTATTTATACCTTTTGATGTTAAAAAGTTTTTGAAAAGTTCACAACTTGCCATATCATCTTCTACGACAAGTATAGTCTTATTTTTAATATTCTCCATTTAAACAGGATTCTTAAGATTATAATTAGTTAAAATACAAATACATTATATTATAAACAAAATATTCAGGAAATTTTACTCTTCAATTTCTATTTTTTTCTAAACTAAATTGTATATCTATAACTAAATTAGATGTTTTAACAAAAATAAATAAGTTTTAATAAACATCTAACCATTTATATCTTCTTGCATTATCCCCGAGTTTGACTGCCAGCATTATCTCGTGTGATCCGTAGGTATGGTTCATTAATGAATTGAAATTATAATCAAATGCATATCCGAAATAATATCTGTTTAACTTAGCACCTGTAAAAACAATCAATGAACTTCCTGACCTGAAAGTTAACCCCCCGGATAAATCATCCATGTAAGACACTTTTATATTTAAATCGATTTGCGATCTATTAAGATTAGTAAATTTGAGCAAAAAGGAAGGCTCAATATCGAAATTATCATTTATACTATAAATGTATCCACCCAATATATTATACTGTCTTTGTAATTTGTATTCACTTTTGGATTTATTGCTTAATTTAATTGAAGACTGCATTATTTGCATCATTGAAATTCCTGCATAAAAATTTCTGGCTGAAAAATAAGTACCAAAATTAGCATCCGGTATATATAACGATTCATTTTTACCATTTACCAAATCATCATTCTCATCGTCAGAAAATATTAACTCACTTGTGTTTAGTTTGCATTGAAATAGTATCATTGTGAGACCGAAAGACAGTTTATAGTCTGATATGTCTAAATGATACGAATAAGTACCTTCAAGGCCGGTACGACTAAATTTTCCATTTTTGTCATTAAATAAGTGCATCCCCCATCCAACTCTTCCTGACCGTGAACTCATCCTTCTTTTCTTTCTTATTGAAGTATTTTTTGAGATAAAACTATTCTTAAGAATTCTTGATTCAAATGTTATAGCATGAGTTTTAGGTGCATCTGTAAAGCCAACCCATTGTTCACGTGCAATTACATTTAATGATGTATATCCCTCACTTCCTGCAAATGCAGGATTTAAGAGAAATTTATTAAATGTATACTGGCTGTATACCGGTAGCTGTTGAGCATTTGTTGAAATAATATGAAATAAGGCTATATAAAGTATAAATTTTAATCTTAGCATATAATTATATTATTTGTTCTTGTCTTTAAATATAAAATATCTAATACCATTGCTTGGTACGTTATATAATTACTATAGTTGCACCTGAATACACTCATTTCCATTAAATGCAATAAAAATATGAGTAATTATATAAAATTAGCTTACAAAAATACAGTAACTAATGATCTAATTATAAACAATTATCTGATAATTGTAAGCGTTCCCTTTAATGGTTCTGTTCCAATATCGAGGTCAATAATATAATAATATGAGTCCATAGGTAATTCTTTACCATTTGATGTACCATCCCAATCATTCTCATAGCCGCCGTTTTTCCTGAAAACTCTTCTTCCCCATCTGTCAAATACTTCAATTTTAGCATCAGGGAATAAATAAATATTATTAATAATCCAGGTATCATGTACTCCATCGTCATTTGGAGTAAATGCATTAGTTACTTCTTCAAATAGCCTGTTAATATCACAAATATCAATATTAACTGAGTCACTTGCCTTACAACCATTATCATCGGTCACAGTAACTGATATTGTCTGTTCCCCTGCAGATATAGTTAATGGATTATTAGTTTCGCCGGTAGACCATATATAGGACATAAAATCTCCTGCGTCCAGTTCATAAGTATATTCACCACAAATAATTGTATCATTACCGAGATTAACATCCGGCAATTCATTGATTTGGACATAAACAGAATCTCTCGATATACAGCCATATTCATTCCATGTTATTACACTAACAAATCCTTCTTCATTAACAGTAATATTATCGGACGTGCTTCCATTACTCCATAAATAACTGCTAAACTCAGTTGTTGTAGTTAAAACAACTGACTCTTCAGCACATATTTCTGTGTCATCTCCCAGGCTTGTAGTTGGTTCGGAAACCAAAACTGTTTCTTCACGAATGATCCCTTCACAACCGTGTTCAGAGATTTCCCGGACACTAATTAGGTATTCTCCACCGGAAATATTCCAGTCTACAGATATCTGAGGTAAATTAACAAATATAAAATTCAATGCCGGTATTGACCAGTTGAATGTTGATCCTACAACTTCATTAACTGAATATCCTTTATTATCTGAGCCTGAGCATACAATATCAATATAATTTTCATTTTCAGACGGACTATCAGGAATAATTTCTCCTGTAACAGGTATAGTATAGGAGTATGCAGTTGCACTGTTAATCCATTCACCGACACATTGGGTAATACTGTTTTGCGCTCTTACCCAGACTTCCATAGTACTATTTTCAGGAATATTGGTTGTAAATTGATAAGGTGATGTTGCATCACTAAAATCAATACTAACTCCATTATCCAGTGAAAAGTCTATTATATCACCGTTAGCAGTATTGGCATCTAAGGTTATTTCACCTTCACCGCACCTTTCAGCAGGATCGATAGTAGCAGTAGGTGTCGGGTTGACGGTTATGAAATCCGTTTTTACTTCAATATCTGAAATCCCCTGTGTTACTGTAAGTGTGACAGTTTTGCTGCCCGATGATGAATAATATACACTATGTGGCCCTACATCATTGGCAGTTGGAGGAACAGCACCTTCTCCAAAGTTCCAGATATATACTGTACTTATAGTTGTACCACCTGAAGTATTAGTGAAAACAACTGTTTCATCAATACAAATATTGTTGTCATCTACAATAAAATCTGCATTTAACTCACATCCCTGAAGTTCAATAAGAGCTGTAATAACTTCACCTACACATCCATACTGATTTATTTCATATACACTCATATAGTCGCTTATTGAACCAAAATCAACTGTGATGGAATTTTGCTCAATACCTGTAGTATCTGAAGTAATACTGGCAGCATCAGGAACTGTCCAGTAATATTTTGAACCCGGTGTTAACACAACCGAGTATGTTTCTCCACTGGCGAAACAATCAGGAGTTATGTTTCCGGAAATACCCGAAGTTGACGGTTCCGGATTTATTGTTAGTTCCATAGCATTATTTGCCGGAGTACACGATACATTACCATTGGCAGTAAGTGTTAAAGTAATAATATTTCCTGCATCAGCGGCATCAGCAGTATATGTGGGCGTAAGGGTAGTGCCATTTGTTAATATGCCGTTACCATCATGAGACCAGTTGTAAGTGCCGTCGCCGTTTATTACCGAAGCATCATTAACAGTATATGAAGATGTTTCACATATTGTAGCATCA
>CBFCXR010000059.1:0-12297 GCA_965602045.1 uncultured Bacteroidales bacterium
ATTTTTCAATCCCTAAATATGAGTATTACTAAGTTGTTGTTTACTTGCATGAGCTAACTTTATTTGTTACCCGCATTGCCAACCTACAACAAATCACACATTGCCTTCGCCGAGCTTCACTTCGTTACAGTTCATACAATGTGCTTCACTTTTGTATGAACGGCGAGCCTCACTGAAAGTAATAATGTGGATTAAATTGATTGAAAATCATACAGTGTTTAGGTTTTTTAGTAGCATTATTATTTAAATTTTAGTGTAAAATCCAATTCTCAAAACCATAATTCCTTGTTTATTAACAAAAAACAACAGACGAGAATAAAAGCACCATTATTTGGAAGAAAAACACGATTATTTGGAAGAAAAACACGATTCCCCAGTATCAATATTATCTAGTTTCGCATCATCTATAATAACACCCAACTATTAAACATCTCTGATTGATAGAATTAAAAACCTGTCTGCCAACAGACAGGCATACGACCATTAAAAATTAAAAAATGTAGTAATAATTAAAAAAGAAAAAAAATGAAACAATCAAACAAAAATAAATCATGTAAAAGTTTATTACAACTTTTACTAACTACATGTATTGTTTTTATTTCATGCAATGCATTTGGCCAGTATACTGAAACAAGTAAAATGGATAATATTTTTATGCTTACTCCTTCTCCAAATACATTAAAGGCAGTAACCAATGAATTATTTATGATCCATTTTAGAAATGCGGTAACCACAGATACAAATGAGGTTATTACAATTTGTAATGAAAACGGGACGGTTTTTGAAGAAGTAAAATTGAATTCTGAAAATATAATAGATGTGCAATCAAGAAGAATTATTTTCGATGCTAGTAACGATTTTGTTGTTGATAGTAATTATTATATTAATTTTTCATCAGATGTTTTTAGCGATAGCACTTCAATTACAGATGACACAACCTGGTCGTTTACCTGCGGCCTTGAATTAAATGAGGTATTGTTATATTCATCAGCGATTAATGATAGTTTTAGATTAATGATTGGATTACCAGAAAATTATTCTGTTAATACTGATAGTACATATCCAGTTGCATATATTACTGACGGAGGATTTTTTAATCATGGGCAATATAGCGAAATTGCAAATGCAGGTGCATTAGATGAAGCAGATGATTATATTATTGTTGGTATAGGATATCCTAAGAAATACACGATTAATGATGTAAGGAGTTTTAGGGGACGTGATTTAAGATCTTATCCTGATAATCTGCTAAACTTTATTAATGATTCAATAATTCCATATATTGATTTAAACTATAGAACAAAACCAGGAGAAAATACTATAATTGGAAATTCGCATGGAGGCCGTTTTGCAGTCCATGTACTAACTTCATACAGAGAAAATAATAATTTTCAGTTCAAAAATATTTTTGCTGTTGCTCATATAGATAATTTTGCAACAAGAGTTAATAATATGGCTTCTGTAATAAGTGATTTGCCTGTTAATTTTTATAACGCTATTGGCGGGGCAGATAATAGCGACCGAATATGGGGTTATAATCACTTAAATAATAATTTAATTAGTCGCCAATATCCATCTTTTGGTTTTGAATTTAAAATATACGAAGGCCTGCCACATGGTGAAGTATCAGCAACGGCTGCTTTTTATGATGCTTTTAGAGTTAAAAATTTCACTAAATTGTGGCCATATACTCCACCATCTTCTATCAGTTTAATCAAAAGTAATAGTCTTAAAGTAAATGTATTTCCAAATCCAGTTAGTGATGTTTTAAATATAAATATTCAAAATGATGAATTGAAAGATATTAACGTGTATTTATATAATTCAATTGGCATATTAACACATAAAGATAATTTAAAGGAAAATAATTATTCTTTGAATGTTAATCAGTTTTCTAAAGGTTTATATTTGCTTTTGATAGAATCTGAGGATGATATTGTTGCTAAAAAAATAGTGATAGAATAATTAATAATATTAGTTAAATCGAGTTCACGTTAAATAACAAAGTTCGTTTTATAACAGGGGGAGCAGTTTGTGCAGATTGGTGGAAAGGGCCTGAATATTTTAAAAATCCGCTGTTTAATATGGAAGAAGGATTCCTAATGGTGCATGTAAAAAATGATGAAATATCATGGGATTATATCGATTATGGTTGGGAAGTAACAAAAGAATGATTTAATAATCAAAGCCCTGGCTTTAGTGGCCTTCTGAAATATTTGACAGTTAACAGTTAACATTATTATCTTATAAATTTAAGAAAACAGTTTGGCTTAATTTTTGTTTTTTGTAACTTTCAAAAAAAAATAAACTTAATACCTAACAGAATGAAAAGAATTTATATCCCTTTATTATTAGTTGCTTTACTAGCAAGTTGTTCCAGGCATGTTACCCGTGTTAGTGAATCAAGCACAATTGACCTGAGTGGCCGGTGGAACGATACCGATTCGCGTCTTGTTGCGGAAGAAATGGTAAAAGATGGATTAAGCCGTGTATGGTTATCTGATTTTACTAATGCAAAAAATGAAAAGCCTACGGTTATTGTAGGTGTTATCTACAACAAAACAAGCGAACATATTAGCACGGAAACGTTCATCAAGGATATTGAACGTGAATTTATTAATTCCGGACAGGTTCGTCTTGTTCAGGGAGGTGAGTCACGCGACCAGTTAAGGGCGGAAAGGGGTGATCAACAGGAATTTTCATCAGGCCAGACAATGAAAAAATGGGGACGTGAGCAAGGTGCTGATTTTATGATGACAGGGTCTGTGAATTCAATAATGGACCAATATAAAAAAGAGAAAGTTATATACTACCAGGTTGATTTGGAATTGTCGAACCTTGAAACAAACGAGAAAGTGTGGATAGGAAATAAGAAAATCAAGAAATTAGTACAAAACTAGAATCACCTTATTTTATACTATAATCCATGTATTTGCTTTACCATAATAAGTGGTACATCCTGGTAATTGTCTTTTTTTTACTATCCGGATGTGCTACTTACTATGCCAAAAACAGACAGTTCCAGGAGCAATTTGTTTCCGGCAACATTGAGGGAGCAGAGAAAACACTTTCAGGAACTGAAAGCAAAGTCAAGCAGAAAGATATTCTCCTATATTATTTAAATCAGGGAGTGGTATTGCAAATGCTTGGTAATTATTCTGAAAGCAATAGATTTTTTGAGCAGGCATACATTAAAGCGGAAGATTACAAAAAAAACCTTGCCGCTGAAGCAGCAAGCTTAATAACAAATCCTTCAATTAAGCCTTATAATGGGGAAGATCATGAGATTGTCCTTATTCATTATTATATGGCTCTAAACTATATTATGCTTGGCAAATTTAATGAAGCACTTGTAGAATGCCGCAGACTTAATAATAAGCTTAATGCTTTATATGATAAATATGAATACAAAAAGTACAGGTATAAAATAGATGCATTTGCTCATAATCTCATGGGCATATTATATGATGTTACAGGAGATTTAAACAATGCATTTATTGCCTATCGAAATGCATATAACGCTTATAATGAAATATATAAAAGTAATTTTAATGTAATTTCTCCAGATCAGTTGAAGCACGATTTGTTACGCACTGCTTACCTAATAGGATTCAAACAGGAATTAAAAAATTACGAAGCAGAATTTAATATTAAATATGAGCACAGGCCAAATTCGAGACAGGGAGAGCTGATATTTTTCTGGCATAATGGCCTGGGCCCTGTTAAAAGTGAATGGAGCATAAATTTTGCTGTACAGAAAGGAAGTGGAGGGGCCATGATGTTTGTTAATGAAGAAATGGGACTTAGTTTTCCATTTATGGTTTCATCATCAAATGACAAAAGCAAATTAAGCGACTTAAAGTTTGTAAGGGTAGCTTTTCCAAAATACACTGAAAGGAAACCGGTATTTTCGGGTGCATATCTTAAAATTGGATCAGGAAAACATGAGCTTGAGCTGGCGGAAAACATAAATGCTATTGCATTCTCTACTTTAGAAGACCGCATGCTACGTGAATTAGGCAGCTCTTTACTTCGATTGGCGTTAAAACAAATTGCAGAAGAGCAGGTAAGAAAAGAAGATAAAGGTTTGGGTATGCTGGTTTCTGCTGTGAATGCTATGACTGAAAAAGCTGACACCCGCAATTGGCAGACACTGCCTTACTCAATATCCTACACAAGAATCCCACTCAATGAAGGAACACATAAGGCGGCAATAAATGTAAAAGAACCGGGCCAAACAAACGAATTAAATAATTTCGATTTCACTATTACTAAAAACAGAACCACATTCTTTCTCTATCACAACCTTGAAAGCTATGCCCCGGGTATTTACTGATTAGTATTAATGAAGGAACTGGAATTAAAGCGTGTAAATTCTGATAATCAGGATTTAAGAAAACTGATTGAAGAACTGGATATTTATTTAAGTGAACGGTATCCTGAAAGTAGCATCCACTCTGTAAACATTGAAACTGTAGATGATGATAATGTAATATTTATTATAGCTTATAAAAACTCAATAGCTGTTGGTTGTGCTGCTCTAAGACCGGTTGACTCACAAAGCTGTGAATTAAAACGAATGTTTGTTGTTGAAAATGAAAGAGGGAAAGGCTATTCAAAAATCATTTACGAGGAAATAGAAAGTATTGCGAGTAATACAGGTTACAGGGAGATAAAACTTGAAACAGGTTTTGAACAACCTGAAGCAATAGGATTATATAAAAAATACGGATATAAAAGAATACCAAAGTTCGGTGAGTATATCAACGATCCTTTAAGTGTATGCTTTGCCAAGAAACTAACCGCTGGCAGGAAACCGCCTTACCGGAAGGGCAGGCCCGCTTGACCCACGGTCAGGCCCGCTTTACCGGACGGGCAGGCTGGGATCAGAAAGAGCAAAGGCAATACCTGTTTGAATAATAGAAATTAATATTATGCTCTATTTCTTTTGCTCTTCTTTACACAAACTATTAGCATATAAAGTACAGCATATTGCTATAAGTAAGAAGGTGTTTGCTGTATGAAAATAATTTACTATATGTACAAAGCCGAAGAACGAAGTTTTAATAATAAGAGCAATAACGGCCAGTAAAATAATAATTCCGGCAATTATACCTGCTCCCCAGGCAATTCCTTTAAGAATTTTCATTATTATAGATTTTAGTTAATTAATTATAAGTAACGTAAAAATTGAATTTAAATATAGACAAATAAAAAGTTCGTTTATTTGATTTTAAATTAATACGGATTTCAATTTAGAAGAATAAATGTACAAATTTCTGATAATAAATCAAAAACCTATTATTAAGATAATTGCAAGTATTATAAATACAAGGCATATATAAATTATTTTATTCTTTTTCCATAAACTTTTTCTATTTTTATTTTGAAGATACAAACCTGTTTTATTTCCTTTTCGTTATAATTCCAACCTGATTTTTCCGAATACTGGTTCATTATAATATCCAAAGCATCTTCCTTTTCTTTTAGATCATTCACGAATACAGCTTCACCCCAACCTATTACACTGGTATATTTTGTAGTCCATTTGCAGGCATTCTCCATTTCAATAATATCTACCTGTCCTTCAATTTCAAAACATACAGTATTGTTCTTTTTCATGAATTCTATTTTCATACCCTCATGTGCAGAATGGAAATAGAGTGCGTTATCTTTATATCCATAGTTCAAAGGCACAATGTAAGGTATATTGCCATTACATAATCCTAATCTGCATATTTTGCCGGTTTCTATTATCTTATAAATCTCACTGATATCCGTTATCTGGTACTTTCTATTTCTCATAAGTTATTTCCCTTAATTTAAAAATAAAGTTATTAATTTAATGGTAAAAGAATATTGGATTACAAAATGGAATCCCAATATAAAAAACATATCTTTTGAAGACTGTAAATTTTGTTTTAAATTTATTTTTTTAACTGTAATTAAGAAAATAATTATTCATATTTCATTTTTAAAAATAACTAACATAAAAAATTATCCTATGAATAAGATCGTTATTTTAATTGTGACTTTATGTTTAGTCATGGCATGCAAGTGTCCTGACAAAGCGAGAACATCTGTTAAGCAATACAGTATAGAGCAATTTATGAGTAATGTAAGTTACTTTGGCGGTTCATTTTCTTATGATGAAAAGCGGGTATTAATAGCAAGTAACGAGACCGGCATTTATAATGCCTACGAAATGTCTGTAGAAGGAGGTGAACTTGTACCTCTTACGCAATCAGACAGTAATTCTGTATTTGCCATTTCATTTTTCCCGAAAGATGACCGGGTATTATATCGAAGTGATAATAACGGCGATGAAGTTTACCACATTTTTCTCAGGGAAACAGATGGAAAAGTTAAAGATTTAACACCTGAGCAGGGAGCACGTTCTACATTTTATACATGGAATTTTGATGAGAAAAGCTTTTTATATGGTTCTAATAAAAGGGACAGACGTTATATGGATATATATGAAATGGAAACTGAGAATTTTAAGTCCACTATGATTTATCAAAATGATAGTGGCTATAATTTCAATGGTATTACAAGGGATAAACGTTATATTGTTTTTACCAAGCCAATTACAACTGATAACAATGAAATGTATCTATGGGACAGAAATACAGACATAATACAACATATTTCTCCTCATGAAGGGGATGTTAAGTATTATGCCTCCGGCTTCAGTCTCGACAGTAAGACTTTGTTTTACCTTACAAATGAAGGTAATGAGTATATGTATCTTATGAAATATGATATTGAGAAGGGGGATAAAGTAAAGCTACTTGAATATGACTGGGATATATGGTACTCTTATCTTACTTATAATGGTACTTATCGCGTTGTTGGAATTAATGAGGATGCTAAAACTGTGATTAAAGTTTTTGATGTTAAGAATAACAAGGAGATAGAATTTCCGGACGTTGAAGAGGGGGATATCAGCTCGGTGGGCATTTCCAAAAGTGAAAAATTGATGAGATTTTGGGTCGGAAGCTCTAAAAGTCCAAGTGATTTATACATTTATAAATTTTTTGATAATAAAGTAAATAAACTTACTAAATCACTGAATCCTGATATTGATAGTTATGACTTAGTTGATGGTAAAGTAATCCGGTATAAGTCTTTTGATGGATTAGAAATTCCAGCCATATTATACAAACCTCACCAGGCATCAAAAGACAGTCTTGCCCCGGCTTTAGTATGGGTACATGGCGGACCGGGTGGACAGTCGCGCTTATCATATTTTTCAGTGATTCAGTTTCTGACAAACCATGGTTATGTAGTTTTAGCGGTGAACAACAGGGGAAGTGACGGGTATGGAAAGACATTTTATAAAATGGATAATCAAAAGCATGCAGAAGGAGATCTGATGGATTGTATCAAAGCAAAAGATTACCTTGCATCAACGGGCTATGTTGATACAAATAAAATAGGAATTATCGGAGGTTCTTATGGTGGATTTATGGTGATGGCAGCCCTTACTATACATCCTCAGGAATTCGCAGTTGGAGTGAATATTTTTGGTGTTACTAACTGGATTCGAACTTTAAAAAGCATACCGCCATGGTGGGAAGCCTTTAAAAATGCTCTTTATGATGAGTTAGGTGATCCGGTGAAAGATTCAGTAAGACTTTATCGTATATCACCTCTGTTTCATGCTGAGGAAATTGAAAAATCCTTTATTGTTCTTCAGGGGGCAAATGATCCCAGGGTGTTGCAGGTTGAATCAGATGAGATTGTTGCGGAAGCAAGGGAAAATGGAGTTTTTGTTGAATATGTCTTGTTTGAAGATGAAGGGCATGGATTTGTAAAAAAAGAAAATCAGATTGAAGGTTACGGCAAAATTCTGGAATTTCTGGATAAACAGCTCAGAGGTATATAGGATAATACTGGCTGAATAACTGTGGTATCAGGTGTATAATTTTTTATCCGGTATTTGCCGGATTTAAAATATCTTCAATTTTTAAAAAGGTACATTTAAAATTTTTTTCAAGCACTGACCTTGGAAGATCAACTATTAGATTTTTCGTTTTATTGATGATAACTGTGTCAGATGTGCAAATTATACCTTCTGAGCTTCGTTTTATCTCAAAATCAGGAGATTTAACTAATTTACAGCTTCCATTTAAGGAAAATTCAGCTAAAGATTGTTCAATAGCATATTTATGATTTGCACTGTGAGAAACAGGTGAGTCAAGGAAAAGATCAAGGAATTCCGGATTTACAAGACTCAAATAATTAAATAGTAACGATATACATTCATGGAAAATATCTTCATTGCGAAGTTTGCCATGTAACGATCCGGCATCTCTGAGTATTCCGTCATTACCAATAAATAGGGGTTTTCCCAGCCGGTAATTAAGTATGGTAAATAAAACATTGTAACCATCTATAATTAAGATTTTATTTTCAATATTTTTGGTTATTCTTTTCTTTCGGGCATTGGAATAACTGCCCCGTGAAATACCCCTGTACAATACTGTTCTTTGATCTCCGGTTAATTTGTACCGGTCACCCACAAGTTTCAATGTTCCTTTCTGCGGGTAATTCCTGTCAAGCAAATAAAAATAGTCTAAAACTCCCTGTCTGAAATTCTTAGTGTTTAGTTCATTTTTCATTATGTAGTTACAATGTTTGTGCCGCTGATTTTACGGAATTAATATCTCACTGATTAATATCCCTTTCTAATCCCAGTTCCTTTGCATAACTTACTACCTCCCGGTATTCCCCGGCAGTAATCCCCCGTGTTAAAGTACTGTCTTTATTAGCCATGTATGCCGGCCTGTATTGATCCATAATATTCAGATAAGTATTTTTAGATAAATTTACGACAAACTCAATGATTTTTTTTGATTCGTTTGTATGAGAAGGCAAAACAAGATGACGGATTAATAATCCACGATATGCTATCCCGTCCTCATCCAGTTTTAAATCACCTACCTGCATGTGCATTTCGCGGATTGCCTTTTGTGCCATTTGCGGATAAGATTCTGCCTTGCTTAAAAGTTTTCCCGAATTTTCATTAAAATATTTAAAATCAGGCATGTATATATCAAATATTCCATCAAGGAGCCTTAGTGTCTCTATTGAATCATAACCTCCTGAATTATAAACCAAAGGAATATCCAATCCTTTTTCTATAGCTATTTTAAGTGCTTGCAGAATTGGATAGATCATATGTGTCGGCGTTACAAAATTTATGTTATGGCAACCTCTTTTCTGGAGAGCAATCATAAGTTCAGCCAGATCAGCATAAGAAATTTCCTGTCCTTCATGCATCTGGGAAATATCATAGTTCTGGCAATAAATGCAATGAAGGTTACAATTTGTAAAAAAGATTGTTCCTGATCCGTGAAGTCCAACCAGTGGGGGCTCTTCACCAAAATGAGGGCTGGCCGATGATACAATTGGAAACATACCGCTGCTGCATTTGCCATTTTTGTCTGTTGATCGATCGATTTTACAGTTGTGAGGACAAAGCGTACACTGCCTATATATAACGGCAATCTCCCTCAACCTTAAGTCTAATTCACCTGTTTTGTAAATTTCTTTATAAGATGGCTCAAATTGCATATGAATCAATTATCATTTAGTATACAGATTTTATATGCAAATTTATTTAAAACATATTATCGAAAAGTATTTGACAGTGAAAACAAATATTTCGGGATAACAAAAATCCGCTTAATCAGGCTATTCTTAAACAGGATAACAGGCCGGCGGTTATATTATGATGAAACTTGCTGCCTGCAACATATAATAAGTTTTAATAATTTTGATTAACAAGTAATAAATAAAATTGTATTTTGGGAACATTTTATTAAACTTTAGTCTAATTAATACATAGAGAAAAAGTGTTATCTGAAGATCAAATAATAAGGGGATGTAGGAAACATAACAGAATGGCGCAGAAGGAACTTTATAATAAATATGTTTCTTCTATGTATGGGATATGTATGCGTTATACTAATGATCCCTCTGAAGTAAAAGATATTTTACAGGAGGGTTTCTTAAAGGTGTATTTAAAAATTAAGCAATACTCCGGCAAAGGCTCATTTGAAGGCTGGATAAAAAGAATAATGATTAATACTGCAATAACTCAATATAACAAAAAGAAGAATAAACGGCATCTTGATATAGCAAATGTTAAAGAAACATTGATTAATAAAGAATTTATTGATGACAATATTAATTCAGATGATGATATCGATAAAGATGAAATCGATGAGGAAATTATTAATGTTGATGTTATAAAAAAGGCTGATTTTAGTGTTGATGAGTTATTGAGTGTGTTGAATATTTTACCCGCTGGTTTTCGGATGGTTTTTAACCTTTATGTAATGGAAAACTATAAACATAAAGAAATAGCAAAAAAACTGAAAATAGACGAGAAAACCTCCAGGACAAGATTGCTCAGGGCAAGAAAAATTATTCAAAAAGAATTATATAAATTAAGTATTGAGAAAGTGAGTAAATAAGAATATGGCTGATGATATGAAATATATGGATAATATTTTCAATAAAACTTTTGAAAATTATAATATTGAACCTCTTGATGATGATTGGTTTGATATCGACATGAAATTATCAGGAAAGAATTTTCTCAGATTTAGTTTTTCAAATTTCAATATTTATTATTCTGTTCTGATAATCATTGCATTTTTAGCATCTGCCGGAACCGGGATTCATTATTTTTATAACAATATAAATAATAAATTAAATAATAAGCAGCCAGTTGAATTCTCTGGTAAACCGGGTATAAACAGATTTGGAATAGTACCTGACAGTAAGCAGCAAAAGAATAGTATTGATATTTTAGATACAATATATTTAAGAAGAATTGTGTATGACTATGATACTATATATATTGATACCGGCTCTAATAATATACATAAAGTTAAAAGACAATATTTTAAAAATGAGATTGATAAGGAAATTTCCAAAGGAGTTTCTTTTAAGTATGATTCGGCCGGGACTGCAAACAGCAAAATTCCTGTAAGTCCGGGTATTAAAAACAAAACATTATTAAATGATTTTAAGGAGGCAGATCAGAACAGGAAAGATATTATTAATGATCGCAAAGATGTTGAAAAACCCATGTCCGGCAATTCAGAAAAACCTGAAAACAACAAATCAATAATTAATACAAGAAGCAGAGCAGTTATCATATATGAAGATGATATTATTATACGGGATACAATAATTCAGTACAGAAAGAGAAAACTTAAATAATTTTTCTGCAGATATCTCATATTGAGGTATATTTGTATTTCGTTAAATAATATTATAGATTTTGAGATTTATCTGTTACCCGAAAACACGCATTAGAACCGGCTTATTCCTGTTTTTCTTAATTTGTAACCAGTTATATAATTTCACCTGGAGCCAGCAAAATTATTCACAATCATATTCTGATGCTGATCCTGTTCAGGAAGATACTATTAAAATCAGGGAGAATTTAAATAGAGATTTTTTAGATAGTATTATATATGAATATGATACTATAATTGTAAAAGGAGATACAATAAGGTATACCGATACCCTGGTAGTATTTGTCGATGATTTCAGTAAGTACCGTTTTTCGTTTGATATTTTTTATTCCCCGTTTTACCCGGCAAACATTAATTCTCAGTTAGCAGCAAAGAACAGTAATTATTCCGATATTCTAAAGGACTCCCGTAATATGGTAACAGGTAATTCAGCAGGTATGAATTTTAATGTCAACAGGAATATGTGGCTGTTGCAAACAGGATTATATTATACTCAATACCGTGAAAAGTATGAACATGATACAAAAAGGTTTATATATGATACGATTTACGTCGAGAAGACCGATACTATTGAAGAATATTTTGTAGTAACAGGAAATGATACATCCTGGTTTTATAAAACAGAAGAACGGTTATATCCTGCATTTGATTCAACGGAGATTGAAATGCCATATTTTAACCGGTATTCGTATTTTGAATTCCCTCTAATTTTTGGTATTGAGAAAAGTATCAATAAAAGAATTTCATATTCGCTTAAAACAGGTCCGGTTATAGGTATATATTTAAAAACCACACCTAAGCTACTATCAGTTGATGAGAGAAATGAAATTATCGAGATAGAAAGGAAATCTGTGATGTCAAAGTTGGTGCTTAACTGGATGATCAATCTTGATATCACATATCGTTATTCTGAAAAATTAGCCTTTTTAACAGGTATTTATCATAAACATAATATTACTTCCTTATATAAAACAGATCATCCTGTTACTCTCAGATGCTCATCAATAGGACTGAAAAT
>CBFCXR010000060.1:0-12238 GCA_965602045.1 uncultured Bacteroidales bacterium
GAAGGTTATAATGGAAATAACATAAACGAACAGATAAAAACAGTACTGGCAGATTATGATATACCTGACGGATATAGTTACAAATTCACCGGTGAGCAGGAAGATATGCAGGAATCGATGGCATTTCTGAGTAACGCATTTCTTATTGCACTCGCACTGATGATGTTGATTCTTGTTACTCAGTTCAATTCCATTGTAAGGCCTTTCATTATTTTTTCAAGCATATTATTCAGCACCATAGGTGTCTTTGGCGGCCTTGCCATATTTAGAATGGATTTCGTTGTGACAATGACAGGTATAGGTATTGTTGCCCTTGCCGGAGTAGTTGTAAATAATGCAATTGTCCTTATTGACTATATTGAATTGCTGAAGCTTAGAAAGAGAAGGGAGCTGGGAATTGCAGATAATGCTTTTCTCCCTCTGAACTATGCAACCCAGTGTATTGTGCAAGGAGGTAAAACGAGGCTGCGCCCTGTTCTTTTAACTGCAATTACAACGATCCTGGGCTTAATACCCATGGCTGTAGGTTTAAATTTTGATTTTGCCTCACTCCTAAAGAACTTTAATCCCAATATGTATTTCGGGGGGGTAATGACCGGCATCTGGGGGCCTATTTCATGGACAGTTATATTTGGCCTTACCTTTGCTACTTTTCTCACACTTATTATTGTACCGGTTATGTACAGGATAACAACAATAATGCAGAAAAAAGCCCTTGTGTTAACAGGTAATAAGAAAAGGATTGTAGAGTAGTAATATGAAGGAGAAGAGGGGGGGACAGCCCCCTCCTAAAAAGAGGGGGCTGTCCCCCCCTCCCCTTTTCTCAAAAATCAAGCTTCTGTTTTAAGTTTCTCATCCCGCTTTTACTAACATTCAATGTCGCCCCGTTTTTAAGTTTAATAACATAACTTTCTTTCCCATAAGGTTCCAGTTGAGCCACCTGATCAATCTTCACTATATATGATCTATGAACCCTTATAAATTGATCCATATCCAAATGAGTTTCAAAATACTTCATTGTTGCCTGCTTTAAATGCTTTCCATCAGTTGTATAAATCATAACATAATCATCCTGTGCTTCTAAATACTGAATTTTTTGAACAGGAATCACTTTAATTTTTGAACCTGTTTTAACAACAACCCTGTATATTATACCATCAAGAGGTTGATTAATAAGATTTTCAATATTTCTATTACCCGGTTGCTTTGTCGTTATTCTCTTAGCTGCCTTTTCAATAGCATCAATTAATCTCTCCTTTGAATAGGGTTTTAATAAATAATCCACTGCATTTAGTTCAAAAGCTTTTATTGCATATTCGTTATGGGCAGTAATAAAAATAATCTCAGGTTTATTATCCAGTAATTCCAGCATTTCAAAACCATTTAGTTTAGGCATTTGAATATCCAAAAATATAAGATCCGGCTTTAGCTCGCCAATAGCTTTTATACCTTCAAATCCGTTGTTGCATTCCTTAATTATTTTTAAATCACTGTAATCTTTTAAATAACTTTTAATCAATTCTCTTGAAAGTTCCTCATCTTCTATTATTATTGCATTTATTATAGTCTTCATCTCCGGTTCTATTTATATTTTACTAATGAATTTTCTGAGGAAAAGAAATAGTCACTTCAAAAGTATTATTTGTTTTATTGATATTCATTAGTTTATCACTATTATACATAATATTTAACCTGCTTCTGATATTATTAAGTCCAACTCCTTCACCTTTTTTTTCAATGAAATCCTGATCATAACTATTCTTAATTTTAACTTTAAGGACATCTGCATTACAGACAGTTACAATTTCAACTACAGACTCATCAATACTGTCATGAATCCCATACTTAATGGAATTTTCAATAAGCGGTTGAAGAATAAGGCCAGGCAGTATCTTTCCCAGGCATTCCTCATTAGTATTCATTACAATATTTAGTCTTTTACCAAATCTTATTTTCTCAATGTCAAGATACCTGTTAACATTTTGCAATTCTTCTTCCAATGAGGTTAATTGCTCTTCATTGTAAGATATAGTATATCTCAGAAAATCCGATAGTTTTATTATCATTTCACGTGCTTTCTCAGGCTCGATTATTGTTAAGGAACTGATTGAATTCAGACTATTAAATAAAAAGTGTGGATTAATCTGTGATTTTAAAGAGCTTAGTTCCGATTCTTTAATTAAAGTTTTTAATTCGGATTCTTTAACTGCCTTTTCTCTGAAATTCTGATAATAAAGCATTAAATAATATACAATTATTATCAAACCGTAAAAAAGAAATCCGTTGCCGGCACGCCAGGGAATTGATGCATTAAGATATTTAATGTATTGAGTATTGTCTTTAAAAGATGAGCTTAAGATTAAGTAATCGATAGCAAGCCATATTCCCAGAAAAATAATACACAGTAAGATATGGTTGAAAATTATTGTTAATATGGATTTTTTCTCAATATTACTATAAAAAATTGAAATCCATAATCCTAATCCCAAAGTAGCTAAAAGAAAATTTGAAATGAAGCTCTCAGTAAATGAAATGTGCAGTGAAAATTTCTGAATGTGCAATAAAACAAAAATATGGATAAAAGCTATAAATATCCAAATCCCAATATATATTAATATATATCTCCGGTTACCGAAAAAAGTATTTATCACAAATAATAATCAGGTTACTATTCTTAAATGGATTAATAGGATTTAATCTCGCCACCACCAAAAATAACCAATCCCTTAATCACTAACTTACTATTAATGTTATTCTCTTTCTCAGATATTTTTAACCTGTGCTTATCGCTGAATCCTCCGAATATTGAAGTGACCTTGATTTTGATATCCCATCCTTCCGGTACTAATAATGTTGTCCCTCCAAACATGGCAAAAACATCTATGTATTGAGGTCCCGCAGCCAATTTTGCATTTGACATATTAATATTAGAACCACCAAAAATCGCAGTTATTTTCCCTCCCCTAAAACTTTGAGAATTTACTATTTTATCACCACCACCAAAAACAGATACATCATCCAAATAATCACTATCGTATTCCGGCATACTTATATCGCCAGTACCCTCTGCTTTTCTGCGAAAAATCAATATCAGTCCGACTAATATTATCATTGAGGGCATAAATAACTGCCAGAAATTAAAATGAATATCTAAAAAGTTCCGCAAATAAAATGCCCCGCCAACTGCAATTAATATAATGCCCTTACCCTTATGCTCATTTGTTACCAGGGCAATTAATCCTATACCCATTAAAATTACTTCCCAGTGAAGCAAATAGCGTTTTATGTTATAGGGCAATACTCCAAAATTACTTGCTAATAAAGCGATTCCAATCAATACAATTATTACACCAATAATAAGTCTCTTATCTGAATGTTTTGTTTCCATTTTATTCAAAATTAAATTTGTTGTATAAAAATACAACACAACTTAAGACGGAAAAAAAAGAAATCGGTAAAAGTTGTTTATAAATCGGTAAATATCATATAATTTTGATAATTGTATAATGTTTTATATCAGGTTTATAAAAATAACATAAAGTATCAGGTTGATCTTTTTTAGTTAATTAATATAACAAAAAAATGAAAAGAAGAGCGCTATTATCTGTATTGATTATCAGCATTTCAATATTATGTATTCAGTGTGAGAAAGAAAAGAGCGGGATAATATCAAGAGATCAGGAAATTAAGTTTGGGGAACAACTTGACAGTCTTATCCTGAATACTCCGAATGAATATAATATCCTTAATGAAAATAATTATTCGTCCTCTTATACATATCTGAACAATATAATGAATGAAATTCTTACTTCAAGCTACCTTAACAGGGAAGAGTATTTTAACTGGACGATAAGAATTATAGATGAAGACGTGCTTAACGCATTTGCAGCACCCGGCGGCTATATGTACTTTTATACGGGACTTATGAAATATCTTGATAATGAAGCTCAGCTTGCGGGCGTTATGGCTCATGAGATAGCACATGTCGACAGAAGGCATTCTGCTCAGAGGTTGGAACGCGATATGGCTCTTAATGTAATTATTGCTATAATCTTAGGGAAAAATCCTTCAAAACTGGAAGAATTTGCTGCAGGAATAGCAAAAGGTGTAGGTGATCTGGCCTACAGCAGGAGTAACGAATATGAAGCTGATGAATATGCTGTAAAATATACATCGGAAACTGATTATGATCCCAGGGGAATTTCCGGATTCTTCAATAAAATGGAAGAAGCTAAAAGTCATCGTTTGCCTGAATTCCTGAGCACGCATCCTGATCCGGGTAATCGTTTGGAAGCTATTGACAATGTTTGGAAATCACTTAACAGTCCTACTGGTTTGTTTTATAAGACAGAGTATGAGGGATTTCTTGATGGATTGCCGTAAAATTATGAAAAAGGATGAAAAGGAATGAAAAGGGACAGCTCCCTAAGAGGGGGCTGTCCCTTTTTACTGTCCCTTTTTACTATTCTATTTAATCTTATTCTGCCTTCGTTGCTCCATTGCTAATTCATACTGTGTATATAGCATAGATAATTCTTTCTTTAGATTCTCTTTCTTTTCTAAATCAGAACAAGTCTTTATATCCTTTAACAAGGTATTTATATCTTTTCTTATCTTCAGCTCCTCAGGGATAGCGCCCGCATTTTTAAATATATTAAATGCCATCCTCTCTTCTTCCGGAGTTTTAAAATATTCCGAATTGTCTATTGACTCTCCCAAGCCTTCCAGGTCATCGACCTCCTTGTTTTCTATGCCCTCTTTTATTTTATTTTCTGCAATATGTTTACATTGTACCATGACTATACTGCGTTTATGTTTGCTTCAAATTTATGATATTATTATTTAATTTTCTAGTTAAAACCATAAATAAATTATATAAAAATTAGAAAATATATTTTTTTTTTCAAAATATTATGAATTTCAAATGTTATTGATTATATTATAATCTGTTTTTTTGATTATATTTTAATCATTTGATAACTATGGGAAAACATGTATTTATTTCAAAGGCAGGGAAAGGATGGTTTAAACTTGAAATTCCCTGCAAACTGGTAAATAGTTCTTTTGAGGAGTTATGTAACTGGACCTTTTCTATGGTTAAAAGGTATAATTATAAGGGATTTCTTATATCTGACAACTCACATCCGTACCCTATACGTAAATAGAGTTTATTAGATAAGGTTTAAAATTTTATATAGTCTCCTAAGGCTATTCCTTTTAAATATTGATTACTTTTTAGATAACTCCTGGAATTGTTATTATGTATCTTTACCTGTCTTTAATCCCATTTAAATGGCAGGTATATACATTCATATCCCTTTCTGCAGGAAGTTTTGCAACTATTGCAACTTTCACCGCTCAACTTATGTTAGGAATAAAAATATTCTTGTCAAAGCTTTAATTAAAGAAATCGGATTAAAAAGAAACTATCTTGATAATGAGCCAATTGAAACAATTTATTTCGGTGGTGGAACGCCATCAATATTAAGTGTTACTGAATTATCGGCAATAACCGGTACAATTTATAACACATTTAATGTAATTGAAAATGCTGAAATAACACTTGAAGCAAATCCGGATGATTTAACAACCAAATATTTATATGAGGTAAAAAGAAATATTCCGATAAACCGTTTAAGTATAGGCATTCAATCATTTTACGATGAGCATTTAAAACTGATGAACCGCCGGCATGATTCCGTGCAAGCACTGCAGTCAGTTAAGTTATCTCAGGAAGCAGGATTTTCGAATATCAGTGTTGATTTAATATATGGGCTTCCGGAAATGACCGCTAAAATGTGGTATTCGAACCTTCTGCAAACTTTTAACTTATTTGTACAGCATATATCAGCCTATCATCTTAGTTTTGAGCCCGGGACAGTATTTAACAAGTTATTAAATGAAGGAAAATTAGCCCGATTATCTGAAGATGAAAGCCTGAAACAGTATGAGTTATTAATTGAAGTATCAAAAAACAGAAATTTTATTCATTATGAAATATCAAATTTTGCTTTGGAGGGCTGCTTCTCAGTACACAATGCAAATTACTGGAAACAAAAAAAATATTTGGGAATTGGCCCTTCAGCCCACTCATATAACTTAATCTCCCGACAGTGGAATATTTCAGATAATTCAAAATATTTGGAAGGAATTAAAAAAGGTAAACCTTATACTGAAATCGAAATACTAAATACACAAACAAAATTTAATGATTATGTGTTAACTTCACTAAGGACTATGTGGGGTATTAATATAGATTATATTGAAAATTCCTTTGGCAAAACATATGCTGAATTCATATCAGAAAGGATTAGAAAGTTCTCAGAATCCTACATTATAAAACAGGATAATAATTATAAATTAACTCATAGAGGTCAATTTATTTCTGATCATATAATATCAGAATTAATATTCGTTTAGTTAAATGCTTAAAATGCTATAAAATGAAAATATCTCATGCGGCCTTAAATGCTGCATCAATAAGTTCCTGCAATTTTTCACGAAGAGTATCATAAGAAAAAAGTTTCTTCCCAAGCTCGAAATTATGTTCAGCAATTTCCTTTGCCAGTTTTTCATTATATATAACTTTTTTCATCTCTTCAATTGCTTTATCATTTAAATCATTATCCTCAAGCATTACGGCTTTAAATCCTTTACTGCCAATATCAGGCCAGTAAACAGGTTCATAATTATTGACAAAAACCGGCCGTTTTGCCAATACTGCTTCAACAAATGCATTTCCAAATCCCTCATAAGTGCTAAAATATGTACAAGCCCTCGCCTGTGCATAAGCATCGGATAATGAATAATTTAAGTCTCCATTACTTGAGGTCAGTCCTTTATTATTAAATAAGTGATAAGCAAAAGCAACCTGTGGACCCAATTTAAGCTTGTGTATAAGTTCAATAAGCTCCTCATAATATTTGCTCTCGGCATCATCATTATAATTGCCTGTAATTATTAATTTTACTTTTTTATCCCCTATTTTATCTATTAATTTAATTGCAATTTCAATTCCTTTACGTCTTACTACCCTGGTAATTTGAAATAAAAAAATATCATCCTTGTTATATCCTAAATTTGTATGCAGGCAAATATTTTTTTCAGTTACCTCCCCAAACGGCTTGTCAAAATCCATAACATTCGGGACATTTACAGAATCCCTGTTAAATTTTTCCTTTAAAGTATTATAAGCATGAGTATTTATAACCGCATGTACAGAATTTGGTAATCGTAATGGAAAAGTATCTTCTATTAACTCATTAATCTTTACATGAGGCGAAACATATCTCTTTCCTCTTTCCCATGCAAAATCATGATCATGAGTAATTGTTGGTAATCCTAATCTCTTAACTGCTTTTTTAATTGCTAATCCCATTTCCAGGTGAGATGGCAACGCAGAAGCATTTTCTGAAATTATCAATTCAATTTTCCTATCACTAATCCAATTAATAATTCTTTTATAAATTACTTTAGAATACAGTTCTATATGTTCAAGTAATTCATCAACATCACAATCAGGATGAAAAAACGCCTTCTTTTGCCCCCAGTAACTTTCCGGAGAAAAGAAAGACATTTCAGGAATAAGAGTTTCAAATTCATGGTTCATCTTCCTCTCTTCGTACTGCCCTGATAAAATATATACTTCATGATTCATCCTTTTTAAAACCTCTATCCATTTTTCAGTTTCAAGTGCAACTCCATCGACACCCCCAATTCTTCCAATAATAATTCCAATTCTCATAATCCAGAAAATTTTTAGTTTATATTCCTTTATTTACTAAGATAATAAAATTGAAAAAAAAATGGACTGTTTATGTAAAAATCAGTCCATTTAATATTTTCAAATTCAATATTTACTTTAATGCAAAAGTAGCATATCCTATCTCAAAACCTTCACAATAAAGTATTATTGTATATATACCAGGTATTAAATCCTCATCCCTGTCCCAGAATATGCACATATCTATATCCTTGTTTTCATACTCTAATTGTCGCATTGCAGAATAGACAACCTTTTCTCCATTATAATCAAAATTGTTACTTATATCAGATGTTAAAACAATATCATCGGGCCTGATAATTCTCATAAATATATCTTTGGTGCCTGCCTCAGCAATTGCATTTTCCCTAACGGTAAAACATGATTTTATCTTTACCACCTTACTCACTTTATCTTTTGGTTTACTATTTTTATTTAGCGGATAAATATTAATATTTTTTGCTGTTAATACTGATGCCAGCAAAACTTGTGAAGACAGTTCTTCAGCTTCAACTGATAACTTTTCTTTGTCACTTTCCACTTCTCTTAATCTGCCTCTAACCTTGACATTTTCAGCAGTAAGTTCTAAATTTTTCGTGTTGAGCGAATCAATTTGAACTATATAACTTCTCATTACATTTCGCAAAGTTTCCAATTCCTTTTTATACATAACAATTTTTGTAGCATCCGAGGCCCGGTATTTCAATAACCTTTTAATCTTTTCCTGTTCGGTCTGTAATAGTACATTAATGCTGTCATTTTGAGTCATCAATGAGTCGTATTCATTAATAAGTGAATTTAACTTACTCTCAAGTTCAACTTTTTCTCCTTTAAGAAGTACACTAGCTTCATGTGATTGTTTTAGTTCCTTTGAATTCTCATATAATTTATATCCCATAATTCCGATTGCAATAACCAGAATTGCTATAACTATTAAAAGAATTAAAGGAATTTTTTTTTCAGGTCCCTGATTTTCAAAATCCTTTAATTCAGATTCATAATTATTAGATGTTTCCATAATAGAAATAATTAATTATTAAATTGAAATTATTAGGCTATTACCAGAATTTACAAATATACAATAACTATAATTTGAATGATAAAAAATGATTTAAAATTTATTAAAATGTAATATGGCAGCTAATATTTATCGATTTGCATATTTAAATACCGGGCACCAAAAATAACTATTTCCGAATTGCCGAAATTTTCAGGTATGTTGCTAATTTCTATAAAATTATTTTTTGAATTGCCAGTGTTTATACATGTCCTGGTAAATATATTTTTCTCTTTAACAAAAATATAAGATTTATTATCAGATTCAATAATTGCTTTATCCGGTAGCGATGGGACTTTTATATCTTCTAATGTCAATAACATCTCAACTGGCATGCCTGGCCTAAAAGATCTGTCATTTGAATCAGGTATTGCATATACATTAAAAGAATTTGTTTCAGTATTAATAACCTGTCCAATATTACAAATTCCGGCATTTAAATGATTGATATTTTTGCCGGACACCGTAAAAGAAACAGTCATGTTTTTAGAAACTTTGTAAAATAGCCTTCCGGGCAATTCAAAACTTAAGAGTAATTTATTAATATCAGCAATTTCATAAATAAAACCATATGAATCTACTAATTTACCGATATTACCTTCAACCCTTGTTATATAACCACTAATGGGGGCATAAATATTAATAGAGCTGGTAAAACCATCTTTCTCAACTTTATCTGCGTCTAATCCAATAAACTTTAATTGAGCCCTAAGTGCTCTTAATTTTGCTTCAATTGCGCGATAATCAGCCTGTGCTCTCTGCATTTTTTTTATAGAAGTAGCATGATCAAGAGTCAGGTCTCCTTGTCTTTTAAAATCCTCAATATAATAATTTGCCAGACTTTTAGCTTCAACATATTCTCTCTGAATTTTGATATAATCCTGGTGTGTTAATATAGCCAGCAAGGTCCCTTTTTTCACATAATCTCCGGTACTATAATACATATTTCTAATAAATCCGGATATCGGTGAAGTTACTGTTGCCAGTTTGTCGGGAGAAAGATAAAAATATCCCCTGCATTGATATATTTGAGGGAATAATCGTTGTCTTATACTGTCAGTTACAATTTTAGCTTCCCGGATTTGTTTTTTATTTAACCTGATACTTATCAGAGAATCCCCAGTATGTTCATCCACCCTCTCCTTTACCTGACATGCAGCTACAAGTAAAATAAAGGCAATGAATTTAATTTTTCTCATTAAACATATATTAATTAAAATAAGATTCGATTTTAAGTGCTGTTTGATTATACAAATTCAATGTCATTAAATATTCAAGTTTAAGATTCAGAACTTCATTAATTATATTAATATAATCAGAATATTCAATGTCTTCGCCTTTATACCTCAGTTTTATAGCGGAAATCGTTTGTTGATTAAATTTTAATACTTTTTTATAAAAAGTAAGTTGTTCATCATATTTTATAAGCTGGATTTTAAGATTGTCATAATTCTTATGTAACATATAATTCCCGGAATCATATATATTAAGGGTGTCAGGTACTGAGTAGCTATTAATGTCAGAAGGGAGATCATAACGTATTAAACTGTCATTCACAGGTAAAAGATCATCAGGTATTAAAAGAATCCTTTTTAAATCGTTCTCTGAAATTAAAAGATTATATTGAGTTTCAACACTCTGTAATTCAATTTTTAGATATTTCAACTCTGCCAGTGCTTTTTCCGCAAGGTTAATTTCACCAGCCTTAAATTTTAATCCGGATATTTTGATAAGATCATTATATAAAGCTTTCTTTTCCGTTAATATCTTAAGCCGGTTTATGTAATATATCCAGTTATAGTAAGCACACTTGATTTCGTTTTCATGAAATTTAGAGGTAGAGCCGGGGATATTTTCTGCTGACAGATCCAGCGCATCTTTGATGCTTAATCTTTTAATTTCATCAGATTGTCCGTATACACTGTTAATTGAAATAGCTAAAGAAAAGATTATAATTTTCTGTAGTGTATTTAACATAATAAAACTAAATATTAGTAAAATCCGCGGAAGATTCTTTATATCATTGTTTTACTAAAATACATATCAAAGAATGCCGGAATACATTTGTTTGCCAGCCTTGACGATGAGTTCATAAGAACAGCAATTGCAATACCCTTTTGTGGGCATACTGCAATTTCTGCCCTATAACCTGTAACATATCCTCCATGGTAAATTATCTCATTACCCTTAAAATTAAACACGCGCCATCCAAGGCCATAATATATATCCCCCAGCCCCTTCCAGTTACGGGTATATCTGCGCTTAATATGGGTTTTAATGTGCGGTTTATATATTTCATTTAGAATATCCTGACTTATTACGTCAGGGTATTTTTTAAGTAAAGCCATCAAATATTTTGATAAATCAGAAATACTGGTATTTACTCCTGATGCCGGAGATGTGGAAAAATACTTATTCCTGATTTTTCCTGATTTATAGGCGTTGTTACTTCCTAAATGGGGCTTCGCTATATTGCGGGATTTTATCAGGCTATAGAAGTCTATTGACGCGTCATTCATTTCCAGCGGATAAAATAATTTTTCCACCATTAAAGAATTATAACATTTCCCTGTTGCTTTATGCAATACATCAGCAATTAGACTATATACCACATTCTGATAGCTGTAAACTTCGCCCGGAGGACTAATTGCGGGAACTTCTTCAAGCATATTTACAATATCATGATAAGGGACGTTATCGTCAAGCAAATTTGTAAATGTATGTTTTGGCAGGCCGGTAGTATGACTTAGAATATGGCGAACAGTTAAATCATTGGTATTTACTGAATCGTATAATGAAAAATCAGTTAAATACAGCTTTACCTTATCGTCCCAGTCTAAAATTCCTTCCTGGACCAATATGCCTGTTAAAATCGCTGCAAATCCTTTTGAACAAGATCCAAGCCTGAAAACAGTATTTATATTGACCGAATCCCCCGAGCCTGATTCCCTAACGCCATATCCCCTGAGCCATTTCATGCCGTTATCCCTTACAATTGTAACTGCAGCACCGGGACATCCGGATTCTTCGAATTTTTTTAGAAAAAAAGTATCATAGCAATGAGACACATCATCAAAATACAATACTTCGGGAGATATATTCAAAGAATCATAGTCAATATCTCTATCATTAATCCCATTAACAGATTTTGAATGAATATTAAGTAATGCAAATGCAAATATTATAAGAAATATAATACTTAAAAAAGAAATTCTCTTCCTCATATTATTCTTAAATAAAAGATGTTATACTGATATCTGAGTAAAAATCCAATTTCAGCTATCAAATCTATTATGTTTTAAAGGATTTCCGGGGTAAAATTATCAGAAGTTTTCAACTTAGCCCCGGGTTTACTTAAACATCCGAATTAAATCTCATAACAAACTCTGAAAATTTAGCAGAAAGGTTTTTAAGTTTTT
>CBFCXR010000061.1:0-12236 GCA_965602045.1 uncultured Bacteroidales bacterium
GTTTTCTTATTGTAAATCTATTTTATTAATTTTCGGTAAGTTCTATATAGTCTGATTTATTTGATAGTAATTTACTTTAATTGTTCACTCCTAAATAAAAAATAAAATGTATAAAGCCTGTATTCATTCGATATTAATAAGCTGCCTGATTTTAGGCAGCTGTAATAATATTAACAAATCTGAAAAAACTACAGAGATGAAAGAAAGTATGAAATATATTAGCGAAAAAGTAATAAACAGTGTTAAGGAAAAACTGCATGATAAATTTAGTGATGCAGATGAACATAGAATAAATGAAGGAGTCAGCCGGGTAGCATCATTCTGGAATGAAAATGATGGTAGTTCAACTGAATACACTGATTTTTGTTTAAACAACTTTATCAATGATGAAAATGAGCTTGAAACTGCGTTTAAGAAAATATCAAGAAACATGGAGATATTATATGGAAATATGATCAAGATGTTTATTGATTTAAAGGCACCTGTTGATTTGGATATTGGACCAATGAGCCAGATTGATTTAATGTTCGGAAGCTACAATCCAATCAGCCATATAAGCGAAGACTTCTTTAAAAATAAAATAGCCTTTTATATCCTGCTGAATTTTCCTTACTATACACTTGATGAGAAAAATAATAATGAGACTGGCTGGTCAAGAAAAGACCAGGCATATTCAAGGTTAGGTGATATTTTCATTTCAAGGGTACCAAGCAACATTTTGCTGGAATACAACCAGGTATTAACCCTTATTGAATCATATATCTCTGATTATAATATATTCATGGGTAATCTGGTTAATAATGAGTCTGAGACTCTATTTCCGGAAGAAATGAAGTTGATATCGCACTGGGGATTAAGAGATGAGCTTAAAGCCAATTATGGCTCTGATGACGCAATGGAAAAGCAGAAAATAATTTTTGAAGTAATGAAAAGAATTATCACGCAGGAAATCCCTTTGGAAGTAATTAATTCTGATAATTATTTATGGAATCCTTACACAAACGAACTTTATGATAATAATAATAAAATAACCTTTAATAGTGAGCCTGATACCAGGTATCAGAAGATACTGGATGTGTTTAATGCAACCAGGAAAATTGATCCCTACTATCCGAATCACCCGGATTATATTAAACGTAAGTTTGAGCTGGAAATGGAAATTCCCCGGAAAGAAGTTGAGGAATTATTTATAGAACTTGTTTCTTCTGAACAGATATTAAAAGTAGCAGGATTAATAAGCAAAAGACTTGGCAGGAAACTCGAACCTTATGATATCTGGTATAATGGTTTTAGCCCGAAAAAAGGCATTTCGCAGGAAAAGCTTGATCAATTATTAACTAAAAAATATCCTTCGGTCGTCGATTTTGAAAAAGACATTCCCAGGATTTTAACTGATTTGGATTTCAGTAAGGAAAAAGCTGAATATATAAGCTCTAAAATTGTTGTTGATCCTGCACGTGGATCAGGTCATGCCTGGGGTGCCGAAATGCGTGAAACTAAATCCCACCTGAGAACAAGAATTGACAAAGATGGTATGAACTATAAGGGCTATAATATTGCAGTGCACGAATTGGGCCATAATGTGGAACAAACATTATCATTATATGACATAGACTATTATTTGCTTCATGGAGTTCCCAATACCGGATTTACTGAAGCTTTAGCTTTTATTTTTCAGAAAAGGGATCTTGAAATATTAGGTGTCGAGGAAAGTACGGAATTTGATGAACACTTGCAGGCTTTGGATATTATATGGACTGCCTATGAAATTATGGGTGTTTCTCTTATTGATATGAAGGTTTGGCAATGGCTTTATGATAATCCGGAGGCAACAGCTGCAGAATTGAAAAAAGCAGTCATGGATATTGCCAAAAATATATGGAACAAATATTATGCTGAAGCATTTGGCATAGATGATCAGATTATCTTAGCCGTATATTCACACATGATCATTTATCCCCTTTATTTATCTGCATATCCCATAGGCCAGTTAATACAATTTCAAATCGAGAAGCAGATAGAAGGCAAAAACTTCGGAGATGAAATACAGAGAATATTTACTCAGGGCCAGCTTACGCCTCAGCTATGGATGAAACAGGCTGTAGGTGAAAAACTATCCTGCAAGCCACTGTTGGAGGCTGCTGATGAAGCACTGAAGGTAATTAATAAATAAAATCAGTTGTTGGAAAATGCCACATGATTGGAGAAAAAGCAAGCTGATGAGAATAAATACAACCTGAGACGAAATTATATTTGTGAACAGATATTGAACAAAATAAGTGGAAATTAATAATCAGTATAAGATAAAACAATATTATTCATTCCTTTATTTATCGATTGGATTTGAGTCTTTATTTTTTGCCAATGGCAGCATATCATATTAATTAACAAATCACTAGCTCTAACTATTGATAACTTGTGAATATCATTGTTTAAAAAAGTTAAGCTAAATCGATAATATTTTTAAAATTTGAATAAAATCTAATTCTAATAATTATGAAAAATATACCTGTCATATTCGTTCAGAAAAGATCACTTGCTGAAGCATACGAAGAAGCACTTGTTAATCTGTACAAACATGGTATCAAATTTAAAACACAATACGATAAACCGGATGATCCTTTAAGTCTTGATTGTACGATGGATATTACCATACTGGAACCGGAAAGTGATCCGATGATCCATATGGCATTTCCCGGTGGAATAGATGATCTTAAAGAATATGTTCTTGAATTAAAAGGCTATAAAGATCATTGGGTAAAGAATATGAATGACACTGATGACACAAGATGGGAGTATACATATCACGGTAGGTTAGAAAAATATGGAATATGGAAAGAAATAAAAGAAGGAAAATCTGTTGAGACAGGATATTTTAAAATAAATCAGATTGAAGGTATAATAGAAAAACTTTCAAAGCAACCATTTACCAGACAGGCACAAATGATAACATGGATGCCTAATCTCGACCGGGACTGCTATGATCCACCTTGCCTTCAATCATTGTGGTACAGAATTATTGAGGATGACGCAGGTGTCCAATGGCTGAACAGCAATATACGTTTCAGAAGTAATGACGCCTGGGGTGCTAATTTTATGAACATGTTCGGATTTATACAATTTAACAGGGATATTATTGCAGCAGGGATAGCCGAACGCACAGGCAAAGAAGTGAAATTGGCAAGAATGAACTGGCATGCTGACTCGTATCATATTTATGGGAAAGACATTAAGGCAGCAAAAGAAATGTTGTTTGACAGAATTGAATCAATGGGACTGGAGGAAAGAACCTATAATTTTAATGATGAGTTTATTAAGCAAATGTATAATGACGCTGAACAACCTGTCATTAATAAAATTGCAGAGTTTGACAAATGCCATTGAGAATAAAACTGGTTCAAGCGTCAGCTTGAGACAGTTAGTTTATAGCAAAGTATTCCGGCTATAATCATGAGGCATACCGGGATATTTATCTATTGCACTGTCAATCTCTTCCATTATTCTTTCTTTATCCCTTGATAAAATCCCTCTTAAAACCAGGTAATTGGAAATGTGATCAGACCTGAATATAGTATTTTCCAACTCCGTATTGGCTACAAAGAGTTTTACCTCCTCAAGCAACTCCCTTAAATCTAAAGGTATAAAATCATCCTTAAACCTTTTCTTATATCTATCCACACCTAAAGGCAAACTCAGTGTCAGAATAGAAAGGAACCTGGGCCGGGCATTATTAACAATTTTTGCTGAATTTTCAGCATGTTTAATACTGTATTTTTTACCCCCCAGACCGTTAATAATCATTACTGAGGTATCAATTCCGGCATTATGTGCTTTCAAAAGTCCCTGGAGTGTTGAATCATAAGTCTCACCTTTATTAACTGCTCTGAGCAATCCGTCATCACCAGTCTCAATACCAATATATAACAGCTTTAACCCGGCTTTTCTCAAGTTTTCCAACTCATTATCAGATTTGGAAATGATATCCTTCGGAAGTGCATATGCTGATACTCTCTGTATATTCCGAAAACTATCATTTATAGAATTAACAACATTCAAAAGTTTATGGGCAGGTAAAACCATGGCATTACCATCAGCTATGAAAAATTTACGTGTAGATGGAAAATATGATGACATATCCTTAATCTCTTTTTGTACATTCTTTAAGTCACGAACCTTAAATTTTTTCATATTATACATCTCACAGAACGCACATTTGTTATATGAACAACCAATTGTGACCTGAAATATCAAAGAATTGGCTTCCGCAGGAGGTCGAAATAAAGGTTCATCATATTTAACAGGTGAAAAAAGCATGTTTTTTAATTTGATATCAGATTATTAATATGTTTTTCTGTTTTCTTATCAAAAATTTCATCAGCTAAGGAAAATATGGCAGCTTGTTTTTCGATCCGGCAATTGTTAATCATGGTTTTAAGCTTATTCATTTCAGAATTTGCCGGATATATATCAGAAACGCTGTTGAGAAAGTTACCAAGTTCTGCTAAATCATGATCTTCTCCCAGGTACTCAGCTAATTTATCCAGTTTTGATTTAATAATAATTAATTCATCAGGAAGAAAAGGTTCAAGGACCTGAGACTGATAGTACAGGTACTTTGTCTGCTTCCTCCATTCATGCAGGTTTTCCGTTGTAGGTGCTTTTCTGGCTATATTCATACATTTCTTACATAATTCAAATACACTTATGAATCCTATAAAAAGAACATTAATGTCATCTTTCTTAACCGGCATAGTTTTTACTCTTTGCCTGCCCTTGCCAAGTAAATTCAAGACAACTGTCAAACGATCCTCTTCAGCAAAGAACCTCCCAATAAGTTTGTCTTTACAATTTATAAGATTGTTTATTAATTCTTTACTATCCGGTTCAGGCTTATCTTTAATAAGGTTATTAAACATTTCAATTACTACAGTGATATCCCTTACTTCTGAAAGATATCTGTTAATATCCCTGTAATGATAGTTTTCCTTCTTAAATAATTCATCACCTATTTCATACTGGATCAATCTCAGAACAGCCCTTATTCTTTTTGAACATTTGCGTGCTTCATGAACAGATTCATCAAAGTCCTTATCAATATTCTGCTCAAGGTTATATAGAGCAAAATCAATCTGACTGCCAATTATTCTTTTTATTCCATCAGGTTTGGATTCAGTATTTCTCAGGACGAAATCAGTCATTATGCTACAACTTTACATTCACTTTTTAATCCAATTTATCAATTTTTTACTAATAATAACATAAATACGGAATTTATGGCCTGCAGGTATTTATATTATTTTAAAATTCAATATACTTAACGATGATAATAATATCATTATTTCTTCCCTTGTCATCAGAGCATGATATTTGAATCCTGCCTTCAGGAGGTTGAAAAAATATTTTATCATTCGCCTGTGCTGATTTATAGAACTTCTTATTAATATACCAGTAAACCTTCTCAACATCGTTGGCAGCATCACAGCTAAGCATTATTTGCATACTATCATTCACATCCACAAAATATTCATTCTCATGTATCGGTGAAGTAATAAAGGGGGCTGTCCCTGTTATAAGCCTCTCGCAATAAGGATTATGAGGGGGAATTTTCAAATACTTTATATTATTTACGTCAAAATAAGTTATTATTTCGGGTGCGTAGTTAGGATAATAAGCTTTTATGTATCCTGCATCGGGTTTACATGATGTGCAATATGACATTGAGGAATCGGGATTTATAAAAACAACTTTCATATGATCACAGATATCGGAAGGTGAAATACCCGGAATATAATAATCAATAACCTGGTTTATACAAAATTCATCCGGGATTTTTCCGCTTTCGGAACATACATACCTGAAGCCTAATCCGCCTGGCATACTATACCAGTCCTGTTCAGAATCGTAATCAATGGCATTAAAAATTTTAAAAAGCAAAGGTGCTGCCTTGTCAGCTCCGTTAAGCTCCGGAACACCTTCACCTGAAAAATTACCAACCCATACCCCAACAGTATATTTGTTATTATATCCGATACTCCACGCATCTCTTCTTCCGTATGAAGTACCTGTTTTCCACGCAATTTTAGGCATATGTAATGTGTTTTGCCAGTCCACAGGCAAATCAGGCCGGGAAAGCTGTGTAAGAATCTCTGTTATCATAAACGAGGATTGTTCAGAAAGTATTTTTTTCCCTGCAGATTGACCATGTTCCTCACTTGTATACAGCAATTCCTTATATTCACCTGAATTGGCAAATGCACAATATAAGCCAGTTAATTCTTCAACTGTTACTCCGCAACCTCCAAGTATTGTTGACAGCCCCAAATCATTCTTATCCCTTTGTATTTGCCTAAATCCTGCTTCCACAAGCTTGTCTAAAAAATTATGCACCTTAACTCTGCTCAGAATTTTTACTGCAGGCACATTAAGGGAATTATACAATCCGTATTCTACTGTTATATTTCCATAATATTTTCCGTCATAATTTTCCGGATCATAACCGCCAAAGCTTGTGGGAACATCGCTAATTACCGATTTTGGAGTAAGGTATCCGCTTTCAAATGCCATACCATAAAGTAACGGTTTCAGTGTGCTTCCGGGTGAGCGAACTGCTTGTATTCCATCTACCTGACCTCCATCCTCATCATTATGAAAATCCGCAGATCCTATATAGCTTATAACCTTTCGTGAGCTGTTTTCAACTACTAGTGCAGTTGCATTTTTAATATTTTGAAAATACTGATATTTGCTGTAGTCAGAGACAATTTTTTGAATCTTCTGATGAATCTCCATATCTATATTTGTCCGAATAATTCTTTTATGAGGATGCTCTGCTTTTAGCCTGTATGATATATGAGGTGCTATTTTAGGCACCTCACGCCTGTATGCTTCAAGAGGTTCCGCCAGTGCGTCATCGATATATTTTTTATCAAATAATCTTGCTTTTAAAAATCGTTTTAACCATTTGTTCCTCTCCCTAAAAATATATTCATTATTTGTTCCAAGTTTTAATGATACCGGCCTGTTAGGTATAATAGCCAGTGTCGCAATTTCGGCAATGCTCAGGTGATTTGGAGCCTTGCCAAAATAAACGAATGAAGCTGATTTTACACCTTCAATATTACTTCCATAGGGAACAAGATTAAGATACAACTGCAATATTTCATCTTTTTTCAGGTGCCACTCCAGTTGTATTGCCCTGAACATTTCTTTAAGTTTATTTGAATATGTACGCTTTTTTGGCTGCAGTAATCGTGCAACTTGCATTGTAATTGTCGATGCCCCCGATGTTCTCTTGCCCTGCATAGTATTTTTCATTAAAGCCCTTATTATTGAAACAGGATTAATACCAAAATGATAACGGAAATATTTATCTTCTTTAAAAATAATCGTCTTTTTAAGCTGGGGAGTGAGTTCAGATAATTCGGTATACATCCGCCACTTGTCATCACTGGTTAAAAATGCATGTATTAGTGTACTGTCATGTGAAGTTATAACAGGAGAATATTCTATATTTATTTTTAATGGGAAGATTATATCCGCTAAAATAAACAAAACAAACACAGTAATAACAGTGAATAATATGTATCTGACAGATTTTATGTTATATGATGATTTTATTAATCTTTTGTAATTCATTAATCTGCTGTTTAGCAATGTAAATTTTGTTATACAATAATAATATTTATATGCATAATATCACATTATGTAAAACCCTAAACTAAAATTAAGTTTAGTCAATTATTTTTTTTAGATTTATATAATAATTAATTTATAATTAAAATTCTACACCAAATGAAGAATATAAGAGTGATCCTGCTGGCATCAATAATTATTCTCGGCGCATGTAAAAAGAAGGATACAATCAAAATTATAGAACAAAATTTTGATAAAGAAATCCTTACAACTGGTAACTTAAGTTTTACATTTAACAAGGACCTTGTACATGATTCAGTATTAAATATTTGGCTGGACGAAGATCTTATTGATATTAAACCACCTACCGAAGGTAAGTACATGTGGGTTTCATCAAAAAAGCTTGTATTTCAGCCTGCAAAAGGATTTAAACCTTCAACGGATTATACTTGTGAATTAACAAAGAAAATATTTAAAAATGTTCCTGGTTTATCCTTCTCTGGTGATAAATCATTTGATTTTCATACTCCATACCTGAAAATTGATGATATAAAAGCATACTGGACGACCCCGGAAGATGGAGAAGGTGAGGCAGTTATTAGATTCGATATAGAATTTAACCAGAATGTGAAAGCAAATGAAGTAGCAGATTTGCTCAATGTTGAGGTTAATAAAGAAAATAAGGATTTTAGTTTAATTAGTGATGAAACAAGCAATTCCATCTCGGTTTATGTACAGGATATTAAGGCCGAAGATAAAGACATGGAAGCTAAAGTCACTATTAATAAAGGACTTACAGCCGATATGGGAACTGTTAAATCTGACAAACCCATTGTACAGGAATTTGATATTCCTTCTCCTTTCAGATTGGATATTACTGATTTACAGGCCACCCATGATGGTACAGAAGGAATTATTAATATATCAACTACGCAGTCAGTAAACGAGAAATATATTAAAAATTTTATCAGCCTCTCACCATGGGTAAAATATGAGGTTGAAGTACTTCCCAGTTATTTCATTATTAAAAGCAAAAGTTTTAATATAAACAGTAAATATGAACTTACAGTAAAAAAAGGACTGGAAGGTAAAATCGGTGGCAAACTAAAATATGATTTCAGCCAGCCGGTTTCTTTCGGCCAGCTTAAACCAAATATCAGCTTTGTTGACAAAAAAGAGTTCTATGTTTCCGGTAAAGGTTCGAGAAACATACAGGTAGCAATTATTAATGTGCCAAAAGTTAATGTCAGGATAACCAAAATATATGAGAATAATATTTTAAAATATATTCAGAACTACAACTTTACAGAATATGATGATGAATATTATGATGACTATTACGATTATTATTACTATGACAGATCCGATGCGAGCCAGTTTGGTGATGTTATATATGAAAAAGAAATTGAGGCAACAGAATTGCAAAGATACGGCAACAGCCGTCTGCTTACTTTAGACTTTGATGATAAATTATCAGAATATAAAGGTATTTATTCCATTGAAGTAAGATCTAATGACGACTATTGGTTAAAAGACGAGAAACTCGTCTCAATATCAGACATCGGACTTATTGTCAAAGAGGGTAAAAACAGTATTACGGTCTTTGCTAACTCTTTGCTAACAGCACAACCCTTATCTGATGCAGAAATTACATTTATAGGGACAAATAATCAGATAACTTATACAACAAAAACAAATGCAAGTGGTATAGCAACTTACGAATTTTCAGAACTTGCAGCACCGGGCTTTAAACCATATATGGTTACGGCTAACTATCAAAGCGATTATAATTTTGTTCCTTTCAGAAACACAAGGATATCCACATCAAGGTTCGATGTTGGAGGGAACAGGGAAAATCCGTCCGGATTGGAAACATTCATATACGGCGACAGGAATATCTACAGGCCCGGCGAAACAATAAATATTACTGCAATTATCAGGGATTATAACTGGAATACCCCTGAACAGATTCCGGTAATTGTGAAGATCACCACTCCCCAGGGAAAGACACTCAAGAAAATCAGGAAAATACTTAATAGCTATGGTTCTTTCGAAACAAATGTAAAGTTATTGTCTTCTGCTATTACCGGTTCATATTCAGCTAATGTATATACTTCCAATAATGTATTACTTGGCTCAGGCATTATTAGGGTTGAAGAATTTGTGCCTGACAGAATTAAAGTGGATGTTGAACTGAATAAAAGTGAATATGTGCCCGGAGAAGATATAAAAGTTGATATACTGGCCACAAATTTCTTTGGCCCTCCTGCAGCCAATCGAAATTATGAAGTTGAAATGTCTGTAAAAAGAAAATATTTCTATCCGAAAGAAAATAAGGATTATGATTATTCTATTAAAGGTGCGGAAACCTATTTTGCAACACAATTCAGAGACGATAAAACTGATGCTCAGGGTAAAGCGACAGAATTATTTAACATGCCTTCAAATTATAAAAATATGGGTATTCTTCAGTCTGATTTCTATGTGACTGTATTTGATGAAACAGGCAGGCCGGTAAACAGACTTAAAAACGTAAATATTATTACCCAGAATATATTTTTTGGTTTGAAATATGCAGGATATTATATTAAAACAGGCCAACCCGTAAAAGTTAATCTCGTTGCTGTTAATAAAGAAGGCAAAGCTCTTACAGATGTTAATGCCGAGGTACAGTTAATAAAGCACGAATATAAAACCGTGCTTTCAAAATCAGGCAGCTATTTCAGATATCGATCTGAAAAAATAGAAAAAGTACTTGCTAAAAAGCTGGTAAAGATAAACGGTACATCATCATCTTACAGCTTTATTCCTGATTTGTCAGGAAAATATGAAGTTCGTGTTTCGGCCCCGAAGGTTAATACATACGTTAGTAGGGAAATATATGCATATGGGTGGGGAAGGACCAGCTTCAGTTCATTTAAGGTTAATAATGAAGGGCAGATTGATATTGAGCTGGATAAGGAAAAATACGTGCCCGGAGATAAGGCCAGAGTAATATTAAAAGCTCCCTTCCCGGGCAAAATACTGGTAACACTGGAAAATAATAAGGTTCTGGATCATTTCTATGTTGAAACAGATAAAAGGGCGGCTTCATTTGATTTAGATCTTAAGCAGGAATATATACCGAACATTTATATTACAGCAACCTTATTCAGGCCTCATAAAAAATCGGATTTGCCATTAACTGTTGCGCATGGATTTGCCCCTGTTATAGTTGATGATCCGGCTAATAGAATAGATGTTGAAATAAAGGCCGCACAAAGCTCAAGATCAAACGAAAAGCAGAAAATTCAAATCCGGTCAAAACCGAATTGTGCTTTAACAATAGCTGTCGTTGATGAGGGTATTCTTCAGGTTTCAGGATATAAAACTCCTAATCCTTATAATTACTTCTATCAGAAAAGAGCATTGGAAGTGAATTCTTATGACATTTATCCATACCTGTTTCCTGAAGTGGAAATGGTCACAAGCCACACGGGCGGAGGAGGCCCTGGAATGGAAAAAAGAGTGAATCCCCTGAAAAGCAAAAGAATAAAACTGGTGACATTCTGGAGCGGAATACTTGAAACAAATTCAAAAGGACTGGCCGAATACGAAATTGATATACCCCAGTTTTCCGGAGATTTGAGAATTATGGCTGTAACCTATAAAGGTAAAACATTCGGATCAGGACATGCAAACATGAAAGTAGCTGATCCTCTAGTTATAAGCACTGCCTTACCAAGATTTTTCAGTCCTGAAGACAGCGTTGAGGTACCTGTAATTCTTACAAATACAACAGATAAAACAGCGAGCTGCAAAACACTAATTAAGGTCACAGGCCCGGTGAAAATAGTAGGTAAATCATCTGAAGCCATTAGAATAAACAGTAATAGCGAAAAAGAGGTGCTCTTTAAAGTTTATGCCAAACCTCAAATAGGTGAAGCTAAAATTATTATTGAAGCACAGGCATTGGGAGAAAAGTTCACAAATACAACCGAAATTACTGTACGCCCGGCATCGCCATTACAAAAAAGATCCGGTTCAGGTGTTATTACTGCTGGAAAAACCAGTAACTTAGGTATGGATGTGGAAGACTTTATTAAATCAAGTATAGACTATAAACTTATTGTTAGCAACAATCCGCTGATACAGTTTACAAAAAGTCTTGATTACCTTGTAAGATATCCTTATGGTTGTGTTGAACAAACGGTTTCCACTGCATTCCCGCAATTGTATTTCAGCGATCTGATAAATACCGTATTTAAGGAAGAAAGAGCAAAACCTGATGCAGCACAAAATGTACAGTATGCATTAGACAGAATAAGACTGATGCAGCTATATAACGGAGGTTTAACATTCTGGCCCGGCGGTGGTTCCGAAACATGGTGGGGTTCTGTATATGCTGCTCATTTTGCAGTCGAGGCAAAAAAAGCAGGCTACGATGTGGATGAAGATTTCCTGAATAAGCTGCTCAAATATTTAAAGACAAAATTGAAAAAGAAGGAAACAATAGACTATTATTATAACAGGACCCTGCATCGTAAAATAGCACCCAAAGAAGTACCGTATTCTCTATATATACTTGCTCTTGCAGGTGAGAAACAAATGTCCATGATGAATTA
>CBFCXR010000062.1:0-12049 GCA_965602045.1 uncultured Bacteroidales bacterium
TTCTTATTTATATGATTCTCATATGCTTTCAAAAATGCATTAAAAAACAAATCTCCTTTAAAAAGATAACCTATTCTGTTAAAGTGTATTTTGTCCCTGTTCATTAATCCGTTCAGGTTCCAGACATAAGATGAGTTTAAGCCTCCCATAATTGTATAAAAATCCCAGATTCCACAATTTTTATCTCTTGCTAATCTGAATATAATATCCCGCATTTTCTCTGTATTTCTGTTTATATACTTGCGATATAAATAGCTGTCGTTCGGTACGGTCAATAATATCGCAGCTCCGGGAGCAGCATTATTTATTTCTTTTAATAATTGCAGGTAATTCTCTTTGAATAATCCGGTATTAAACTTTCTCGTATAACCATCGTTTGTTCCAAGTGATATTATTACCAAATCAGGATCCAGGGCTGTCAAATGCCTGGAAAGAAGCCTGCAACGAAGATAAGAGTCTAATTTTGCACCATTTACTCCTATTGAATTATAAACAACACCAGGATCATCATTTTCAAAACTAATCCCGTAAAATGTAAAATGGTTCTGCAAGGTGTCTGATTTAATAAAACTTAATTTTAATTCATCACAATACTCACCCAATTCGTATCCGGTATACCCTAAAGTGTCATTTATCATAACTGTCTTGATATTCTTATTCATATTCAGCTGTATTTCATAACTTGTTGTATCATGATTATGAAATATTTTTATTTTATTGAAGTCATAATGAACCGGATTATCAGTATTCAAATGAAATTGTATGGAAGAACCAGGATCGTATGTAGAAACAGAATAACCTGACAGCCCTAAAGTACAATCTCTATTTCGCTGAGTATTTTTACAATAATTCCATAAGCCTGAGTAGCTTACTTTATAATTTGAGGGATTATTAGTTTTGGCCAGCCTGTAAGGAAAGATAAAACCTCTTGCCCCGGTAAGACCGGGATGAAATGTTTGCAGGCGTTGTCTCATTTTGTGAGAATACACATCTGCCTGAATATGGGAACCTCCGATATGTACTATTTTTAGTTTACCCTTACCATAGACAATTAAGCTGTCATATAAATCAAATATTTTTTCAAATGCAGAACTATCGTCGAAAAACAGGAGTCTATTTTTGTCATATCTGATAAAACTATATTTTTTAATTTCAAACGGATAATAGTCTTGTTGTGAGTAAACATAAATTAAGCCTAATACAGATATTGTGATTCCTAAAAAAATAATCTTCCTTATCATTAAAACTAACTTTCTGTTTATAATATCATCAGTTAAGAGCAACGAATAATATATTAATCGGTGTTCATTTTCTCATACTTATTAAATTCATAAATAAATGAGTTATAAAACATCTGGGCAATTATTCTGGCTCCCTTTGGATTAAAATGAACAAAGTCCTTTGATGCCAGCGGCGGCTGAGCAAATACCCAGCTCGGCATAGAATTCTCCCCTCCCATTGCTTCATACATATCCCAATATGCAGCTCCAGCTTTGAATGACGCATTCTTCAATGCATTTCTAACCTTCTTTAAA
The DNA here is from genome assembly GCA_965602045.1 of uncultured Bacteroidales bacterium. GTDB lineage: Bacteria > Bacteroidota > Bacteroidia > Bacteroidales > UBA10428. Next base: position 1,536 of record CBFCXR010000062.1, read on the forward strand.
TTCGGATAGGTTACATACATCTCTTTTTCCTTTACTGACATATCTGCCACTCCAATAACTATTATGGAAACATTCGGGCAAACCCTATGCAGTCTGTTTAACTGGCTATAGAACCATTTTTCATAAATTTTATAATTCTCAGATATGTATGGCACTACATTACCTCCAAACTGCAGTAAAAACAATTTAACATTTAAAAATTTATACATTTCCGTGAGTAAATCCGCGTCTATTTTCGTAAACACAGTTCCGGAACAACCTCTCATTGCAATATTATCAACTGCAACACCACTAATGTTATCCAGCGCTATTCCATATATTTCCGGACTTGATCTGCCTTCAAACTTCAACAACAATGATGATTGAGGTTCGTTGAATAACCATTTCAATTCATTAAGCTTCTGTGTGGGAGGAATAATCTCGGCATCCAATAATTCACCGTTTTGATAAATCCCATTTAAAAACGGTTCACTGTTATATCCGTAATAAACTCTGCATTGCCTGAACTGTTGTGTATTCGGATATGAGTATTTAGATTTCTTAAAGGATACCCATGCTTCATAACTTGAAGTATCTGAAGACAAAGTGTCTTCAATAACAGGAGTAAACTTGCAGAAACATCCCAGGGCCCCATATCTTCTATGGCTTATTGTTGTATCTACGTTACCGTATATCGTGTATCTGTGCCAGTTATCAGAACTTTCCTGCAACATTGAGAATTTATAATCGTAAAGCTGGGAAGAAGGTACCAATCCGATCCCCGAACCCCCGAATTTAGACTGTAATTTATTTCTTATTAATGAAGTCATCCTGTCTCCTTCAATCTGTGAATCACCGTAATGCATAATTCTTATCAATTTCCCGGAATTTTTCAAATTTTTAAGGGCTTTAAAAACAGGAAAAAGAATGGCACTGTTACCATCAGGATATTCAATTTTAGGGATACTTCTTCTCAGACTATCAGCATTTGCCCTTATTGTATCAAATTCGTATGTGTCTTCTTCAGGCGGTTTTTCAGCCAAATCTGAGATCATAGAATCCGTAAGAAGTTCATTTTTATTAATTATGTCCGATATATCGGCATATTTTACTCTTTTCTTTGAGAATATATCTTTAGGTGTGAAGAATTGTAATCTCAGATTACCGGAAATCCTGATACCCTTCTCAGGAAAATATAATGCCATAGCCAATAATAAAAGATATACTGATAAGAAAAATAGCAATATCTTAAATGGTTTCATCTCGTATTCTTAGCTTATCAAAAGGTGCTGTTCTTGGGTACTATTTTCAATCTCTGGCCTGGTTTAATTTTACCGGGATTATCAATATCATTCAATCTCATTATATCGGTATCCGTTACTCCTGAATATTTCTTTGCAATATCCCATAAAGTATCTCCTGACTTAACAGTGTAATATATATATTCACCATCTTCAACAAGAGTTACTTTCTCTGGGGTAGAACTACTTGTAACTATTTTCCCTATCATTTTTTGTTTCCCGGCAAATGACATTGAGTTGATGTTTTTGTATTTGTCTACCTTATTTTTAGGAACATAAACAACCAACTTCTGTCCGCTTCTTATAAGGTTTCGTCTGATATTGTTCCAGTATCTCAGATCAGATACTCTAACATTATACCAGCTTGCTATATATCCAAGATTATCACCTGATTTTACCGTATAATATAATTTTGAAAGATTGTCAGAAGGTGGTTCACGCATATATCTGGATGAAGTATAAGTAGTAGGACTGGTAATTATCTTATTAGGATTAAAATAGACCGAGTCTTTATACGCAAATATCGAATCCTGCAAATCAATAAATCTTGATGTATATTCCAGAGGCAATCTTAAGGAATAGCTTATATTTTTAGCCGGGATAATATCTCTGCGGTATTGCGGATTCATGTCTCTTAATTGCTTGATAGGTATATTTAATACTTCGGATACCTGCATTAAGTGAAGTTCTTCATTTATCATAACAGTATCATTAGCAAGAGACAGTTCAATTTCCCGCGGGTGAATATTATGTTCCTTGTAGTAATTCATTGTATATGTTGCAGCAATGTATGCAGGAACATGTCCACGGGTTTCCCCTGGCAAATAAAAATACAAATCCCAGTAATTTCTTTTACCCCCGGAGCGTCTAACAGCCCTGTTAACATTTCCCGGTCCGCAGTTATAGGCAGCAATAACTAAAATCCAGTCATTATAAATTTTATAAAGATCTTTAATAAATTTTGCTGAAGCATGAGTGGCTTCTATGGGGTCTCTTCTTTCATCTACCAGCGAATTGATTGTAAGCCCGTAATGCTTACCCGTTCCATACATAAATTGCCATAAACCAACTGCCCTGGCTCTTGAATATGCCCGGGGATTTAATGCTGATTCAATAATAGACATATATTTTAACTCATTAGGTATGTCATACATATCGAAAATCTCGTCAAAAATCGGAAAGTAATATTGAGCCAGCCCCAGCATTACTTCAACAGATTTCCTTCTACGCTGTGTATACATTTCAATATACTTTCTCACTATTGTATTATAAGAAAGCTCGACTACCGAAGGGATTTCTAATATTCTTGCTATATATACCGAGTCAGGAAAATCAGGGAAAATGGTGTCACTTTCTGCTGTAAACAAAATTGTGTCATCAGATAAAGAATAATTAACATACCATAAGTTCAACATACTATCGAGATTAGCCTCAAAATTTGAAACTACAACCTCCGAATCAGGACTTTCCAGATTAAGGGTATCTTCAGTTTGACAAAAGGCAGTTGTGGGTATATTTAAAATATATATCCCAAATAACAATATCTCAAATCTTTTTATCATAATCCAAATGATTAAAACTTTACACTCAATTTCAATCCCATTGTACAAGAAAAGGCATAGTTATCGATTAATGAAGGCTCTAATTTTAAAGATATATCATCCGACACGTCATATTCATAAAAATGTGCATCAATCATTGCATCAATAATATTCAGGAAATATAAAGCTCCTATTCCTACCACACTGTAATCTCTGTCAGTTCTGGCATTATCCATTGCCCGGTACAAAACTCCCTCGATATCATTATATACCAGCCTGCCTCTGAACTCATATACATCAGGAGGGGTATCCATATAATAAACTTCTTCATAGGCATTTCTTAATTCAACGAAATACTTCTGATTGTATAAATATGTATAAACAATTGCTCCTCCAATACCATATATAATAGGGACTTTCCAATATTTTTGATTATAAATCTGTCCTAATCCCGGAAATACTGCAGAATATAGTAAAGCCTTCCGGGGGTGAATTTTTTTTACTAAAACCGAATCATATGATATCTTTTCCTGCTGACTATAAACGAACTTACAGGATAAAAATAAAGCTCCCGCCAGAAAGCAAAATATAATTTTTTTTTGTAGTATTTCAGGCAATTTTAATAAATCATTTAAACGCACGCTATTACTTGATTTTTAAACTGTCAAATATCGCGATAATTCTCTCCAGTTCCTCATCAGAACCAAAAGGGATAACGATTTTACCATTTCCTTTATTGTTGCGCTTAAAATCAATATTTGCATTAAAAAACTCTGAAAGGTGTATTCTAAGATCTTCATATTCTTTGGGCAGCCTATATGCCTTTTCACCTTGCCCTTCTTGATTATCCTTTGTTTTAGCAATCTTTCGAGCATTTTCTTCAACTTTTCTTACTGACAAATCTTCGTCAATAATCTGGTAGTATAATTTAAGTTGTGCATTCGGATCATCAATATTAATTAAAGCACGGGCGTGCCCCATTGTTATTTTATTATCCCTGATACCCAGCTGGATTTCCGGGGGAAGTTTCAATAAACGCAGATAATTGGAAACAGTTGCTCTTTTTTTTCCAATACGCTGACTCAGATCCTCCTGTGTAAGATTACATTCTTCAGTTAGCCGCTGATAGCTTATTGCCACATCTATAGCATTAAGATCCTCGCGCTGGATATTTTCAACCAGTGCCATTTCCAGCATATCCTGATCATTGGCAATGCGCACAAATGCCGCAATCTTCTTAAGCCCTGCAAGTTTTGCAGCCCTTAATCTTCTTTCACCTGTAATTAACTGATACTTGCCATTATCTATCTCACGCACAGTAATAGGTTGGATAATACCTATTCCCTTGATAGATAAAGCTAATTCTTCAAGCAATTGCTCATTTATTTTCGATCTGGGCTGAAAAGGATTTAATTCTATACTATTAATAAGTATTTCACTTCCACCACTAACTTTCGCAAATAGCATATCCCTGTCTTCATCCTCTATTAAAGCGCCTAATCCTCTTCCTAATGCATTTTTTCTGCCCATACTATGCAATTATTTTATCTTCGTTACTAATTTTTGTTTCATCATTCTTTTGTAATAGTTCCCGGGCAAGGTTAAGATAATTAACCGAACCTTTTGATTCAGCATCGTATAATACAACCGGCTTACCAAAACTAGGCGACTCGCTAAGTTTTATATTGCGCTGGATAATAGTCTCGAATACCATTTGCTGAAAATGTTTTCTGACTTCTTCAACGACCTGATTTGACAAGCGCAACCTGACATCATACATCGTTAGTACAAATCCTTCGATTTCAAGATCTGGATTTAACCTGCCCTGAATTATCTTTATTGTATTTAATAATTTACCTAATCCTTCAAGTGCAAAATATTCACACTGAACAGGTATCATAACAGAATCAGCGGCTGTCAGAGAATTAACAGTGATTAAACCCAAAGATGGCGAGCAATCTATTAAAATATAATCATAAGAATTATTGATCTTGTCGATTACCTCTTTAAACTTCCTTTCTCTGTTAGGCATATTTAACATCTCAATTTCTGCTCCAACAAGATCTATATGCGACGGTATTAAATCCAATCCTTCAATTTCAGTATTTAGAATAATATCATTTGGATCTACTTCATTTATTAAGCATTCATAAATACTGGTCTTTATATTTCTAACATCAAATCCAATTCCTGATGTGGCATTTGCCTGTGGATCAGCATCAATAAGCAGAACTTTCTTTTCCAGCACCGCTAAACTGGCAGCCAGATTTATTGCTGAGGTTGTTTTGCCCACTCCTCCTTTCTGATTTGCTATAGAAATTATTTTCCCCATCGAAATGTGAGTTAATATTAATAAGTCGTATTATATATTCTTTTCTTACACGTCCAAAAATAGCATTTTAAAAAATCAATGGATTTTGAATGCGATTTTGTTTTGTAAACAATTCGAGTTCTTTTATTAACATGTTATTAACACTTATTTACGTAATTACTTAATCTTGAAGAATTTATGACCAGCTGAAAAACTACAGGTGCATAATTAATGCCTCAGATATATCTGCTTAAAAGTAAAAATATAATCTGACTAAAAATAATTTATTGGACAATAAATTAAATTATATCAGAACTGTAATAAAAAAGATTTTTGATATAAAAATAATTAGGTAAGTTCTATTCGATAACAACGAAATTAAATTCCAATTCACTAAGTTCTTCCAGGCTTTTCCCCGCTTCAAACATCGACTCATCCACTTTATCATAATACCAGATAATTTCCAATTTAGCATTTGAATCAGTTATTTCCCTGAACTTTGAAAGTATCATTAAGAAATATTTTAATGAGGAAGTATTGAAATAATCAAAGTTAAATTTCACCCTGGTAACTTCATTGGGATTCTGAATATAAATATTTAACCATTGCACTATAGGTTCATAGAAATCATTTGCATTCTCCGGCCTTGAGATGCCTGATATTTCAAAGATATTGTTTTCAGGATCAAGAACTACCTTTGGTGAAAAGTCTGTGGCTTCTACATTATATGCTTTCATCGATTTTTTGATTTATATAAATATACAAAAAAATGTAATATTCTTTGTTTAAATAAAATAATAAATGTGATGAAAATTTATTTTTAATAATATATCAGTTTTTTCCCGCCTTTAAAAATAAAACAAATTTAAATGTCATTAATCTCAATCTCATATAAAACAGGCCAGTATTTACCTGTTATAAATAAATGATTATTTTCATTATTAAAAGCTATCCCGTTAAGTACCCTATCCATATCACCCTGAAATCCTTCGGGAACTATACTTTTAAGATCCATCTCTCCGGTTATTTTACCAGTATTAGGATCAATTATGACTATTTTAGTATCTCCTAAAATATTAGCAAATATTTTACCATTAATATATTCCAGTTCATTTAAATTTGCGACTATTCCTTTATGATTAAAAACCTCAATCCGGCCTAGTTGAGTGAAGTATTCAAAATCTATCAGATATATATTTGAACTACCATCACTCATGAATATTTTATTTCCGTCTGTAGTTAGCCCCCATCCTTCATTTATCTGGTAATCGAATCTCCTTATTAAATCCAGTGTGTTCTTATCATAAATAAATCCAATCTGTGCTTTATATGTAATCTGATAAATTTTATTACTAAAAATCAAAATACCCTCACCAAATAATTGCGGATCAAGATCCAGTTTCTTAACCGGTATCCCTGTTTCAATGTTTACTTTTCTTAAAGATGATTTTCCTTTTCTTCCGGTGCTTTCAAATAAAAATCCATTATCGTATACTAATCCCTGTGTAAAAGCATTCGCATCATGCGGATATTTATTTACTACATTATAAGTATAAACTTTTGGAATTATATCGGAAAGTAAAATAACCGGAATTACATTGTTCTCCTTCAGGCTATCATTATAAAAAACTACTGTTTTTAATGTATTTTGCCCGACTTTTGCATTTTCAGATATCCATGATGTGATTTTAAAACCACTTGTTTTTGTGTTAACATAATCATTATTAGCATAAAAACGTATGGAATCAATAACTATATTTCTTTTAAAAGACAGTTCAATTTCAATTGTATCTCCACAAACGTAAACTTCATTTCTTTTTGGTGACTTAAATGAAACAATCTGACTTTTTTTTAAATTGTTTTCAGAAGTATTTGAAGTAATATTTTTTGAGCTGTTTTCCTTGCAGCTGTTTACTCCAATAATTAAAAGAAAAGTTAGTAGATGATTTAAACAGGTAATTAATTTTAAAAGTATTGAACTCATAAAATTACTTGGGTATTTTAAGATTTATCTAAATAACTTTTTGAGGCGGCTACCAACATTGGTAGTACCTTTGGTCAAATTCCCCAGTTCATTATATTCCGAATCGGCAAAATCAGGATTCAGTATTTGCCAAATTTCACTCCATCCGGGAAAACCTCCAACATTTCTGTCATCGATAAAGATATCGGCATCAAGTTTACGACTCACAGTTTCAATATCAAATTCCTCTTCAGGATAACTCTTGTTGACCGCATAAAATTCCAGACCTTTTTTCCTGCAATATTCCACTGCTTCTTCCAACTCTTTGCCATACCTGAAAGTCCAAAGTATAAGCTGATGCCCATGCTTCTGTAGCTGTTTCAAAGTTTCAAATGCAAATAACATTTCTTCCCCGATTTGTGGATATCTATGTTCTACAATTGTGCCATCAAAATCAACAGCTATTTTCATGTTTTATATTTTTAGCAGGTTCTTAATAATGTATATATGTTATGTATGACATTTACACATTATTCATGTTTATGCGAAATTAGTGTAATTCTCGTCTAATTATAATACAATTTTAAAATAATAACACACATTAATTATACAATAAATACATATTAAAAAACCTGGGGATTGTTAATAATTTAATATTCAGTGGTTTATACTTAATACCTCAATAATACATATTATTAATAAAAAATCTTTTTACTTATTAAGATATTAAATACCTTGAACATAATAATTTCTTATTCGAAATTCATACTATTTTTGTTTCTTATTTATACAAAAATTTTATTAATACATTATCAAAACTAACCTAATCCTTTGAGATAAATATATATGGTTAATGCTTTACATTTATTATTTATAACTTTAATATAAAATAAATCTGATATGAGAGCGATAAAAAAAGTAATTCCTTCCTTTTTTACCTGTTTGGGACTCATTTCCGGATGTATTTCAATAGTTTATTCTTCAAAAGATATGATAACATTTGCAGGTTATTTTATTATTGCTGCAGCAATTATCGATTTTCTGGATGGTTTTTTTGCCAGAATATTAGACTCCATCTCTGACTTTGGCAAACAACTTGATTCTCTTACAGACATTGTTAGTTTTGGAGTAGCGCCGTCTATGATTCTTTATGGATTAATACTGCGCTCTTTAGTTGAGATTGAACCCGGTTCACGCTTTAATCTCACTTCACCTGAATTTGGCAAATTATTAATACTGTACATGGCTTTTCTTATTGCTGTATTCTCAGCTCTGCGGCTTGCCAAATTTAATATTGATCCCGGCCAGAAGTATCAGTTTAAAGGATTGCCCGTACCGGCAAGCGGTCTGTTAATTGCCTCAATTGGGATTGTTTCTGAGATATCCAAAGATTTACCTTTTCAGGATATTATTTTAAATCCGTATTTCCTAATAAGCCTTATTTTAGTTGTTTGTTTCTTATTAGTCTCAAATATTCCTATGTTTTCATTGAAATTTACCAGCACCGGATTCAAAGACAACAGCATTCGCTATATATTTCTGGTCATCTCTGCAGTAATAATTATATTTTTTAAAATCCCCGGATTAGCGCCGGTTATTATCCTGTATATCCTGATGTCTATATTGAATAGTCTTTTTCGTTTACAGGTAAAGACACAGGCAAAAAGTAACTAGTATCTCTTCCTGCGCTTAAGCTTTGGAGGTAATGGCAACAACTCTCTATTTGTTTAACTAATAATAGCAACATAAGTCAAATCACATATAAATAATGTTTTTAATAAACTCCCGTTTTCGTAAATTCAGCCGGAAAAACAAATTTTAAACTAAGGAGGAATAAAAGAAGTTGGCAACTATAAAATGGACAAAAAAGAACATTTTCTATAATACACTTCTTACTATTCTGTGTATCACTTGTTTTCCTTTAAATCCGCTGGTCTTATCAGGAGTTTTGGAAATCCAACATAATAAGGTCACATATATTCTGGGCTGGGCAGTATGGATATTTGGCATGGCACTTATTATGGCGCCAATAATTATGTTTCCCCGCAGGGGTGGTGTTGAAAAAGGTAAATCATTTGTACACACTACACGCCTGGTTGATACGGGTATTTACAGCATAATAAGGCACCCTCAATACCTGGGAGGGATTTTTGCAATATTTATAACTACACTATTATTGTACCCGCACTGGCTGTTCGCTATACTTGGCATTGCAGGTACTTTAGCAATCTTCACGGGCTGCAGGGAGGAAGATAAACGCCTTATTCAGCAGTTTGGTGAGGATTATATAAATTATATGCGAAAAGTGCCGGGAATAAATATTCTTTCAGGGATTATGCGGTTTCTATTTAGAAAAACTTCTTAGCTTCCCCACAATTGACCTTATTTCATCAGCCTTTAACTTCATTCTTTTGTCGCTGTCAATAATATCGTCAACATTATGCTTCAATTTGGGATACCAGTCGCCCGGATGAGCCAGGTCTTCCTTTTTCCTGGGAATTATATGTATATGCATATGTGCAATTGTCTGTCCGGCTTCCTCACTCTCCTGTAATGTCCAGTTAAATCCTTCAGTATTAAAAGCTTTTGAAAGAATTTTAATAACTGTTCTGCTAAACTTTACAAATTCAAACAATTCTTCATCCGATAAATCAAAAATACTTATCATGTGTTCTTTTGGCATGACTAAAGAATGACCGGGTAAAATAGGAGCTATGTTATACGCAGCAATAAATTTTTCACTTTCATAAAACACCAGGTCTTTTATCTCCTGTTTACAGAAAGGGCACTTAATATCGTAAGACTTTTCTAACATTATTACTCTTTTTGCAGGAAAGATATAAAATAATATAATTATGTATTATTTGATCAACAAGGCTTTTGCTTCTTCAATGTTATCCGTTACACGTATATCATAACCGCGGTTTACAAGCACTGTTTCCATGAACTTATGCTCGATTATATCCCCTGAATAGACAAGAACTGCCTTATTCCCATGTAGTCTTAATCCATGTATTTGTGGAGCAATACCTGTTTTGAATGTTTTCATGGTATCACTAATGATTTTTGCCCTTCTCATATCAAAGAGAAAACGGGAATAGCCTGACTTATTCGTGTATTTAAGAGCAACCTTCTGGAGTTTTATAGAATCTTCGGGTCGCCTGACAATCCCGGTAACTTGCACAAAATATATCCCTTTTTCTTTATTATATTTAACGTTGTACTTCATTATTTCTAATATTCACTACAAATCAGATTACAATAATGTAATTTATTAATTGTTAGATTTTTAGAAAAAAAATTTAGTACTAACCATTTTCCAGAGAATCTATTTATAAAAAATGGAATATTGAAATTCCAATATTTTATATGCTAAAATTAGTTATTTCCTGATACTTATAAAAATTTAAAGAAACCTA
>CBFCXR010000063.1:0-11657 GCA_965602045.1 uncultured Bacteroidales bacterium
GGTGGGCCCAGCTGGGCTCGAACCAGCGACCCCCTGATTATGAGTCAGGTGCTCTGACCAGCTGAGCTAAGGGTCCTGAAAAAGTGTGCAATTATAAATAATTACATACAAATATACAAGAAATTTATTGAATAATTTAAAATGAATAAGCCTGGATAAAGGAGAGCTAAGGCATTAAAAATTAGAGCTTTGAGAGTGCATTCTTGATTAGCTCAATCATCTTTTCGGCATTCTGCGTGAGGATTTCCATAATCTCAGATGGTGAAGGGGGCTTAATATCTGTTCTCCATGAATCATAATCCGTACATAATGCAACTGTAGCATAGGGAATACCCAATTCATTGGCTAGTATAGCTTCGGGTGCAGTTGTCATATTTATTACATCCGCTCCCCAAACCCTGTATAAATTCGACTCTGCCCTGGTAGAAAACCTGTTTCCGTCAATTGTGATTACTGTACCTTTTGTGTGAATTGTTATGCCTAATACAACAGCTGCCTCAATTATATGATCCCTTAATTCAGCGGAAAAGGGTTCTGCCATTTGTGTATATTTTAATTCACCGGGTTTGTTTTCATCAAGTATTAATTTTGGATTATTAGCGGCAAGGTTAATAAACTGATTCATAACTATCAGTTCTCCGGGGCATATTTCTTCCTGTAAACTGCCACATGCAGATGTTGATAAAATGTGAGTACATCCAAGTTCTTTCAGGGCTGATATATTTGCGCGGTAGTTAATTTTTGTTGATGATATTGTATGATCCTTACCATGACGGGGTATGTGAACAACCTCGAGGCCGTTAAATTTACCTGTTTTAATATCCGGACTTGGATCACCATAAGGAGTTTCTGCTTTAACCTTTTTAGTATTTTTCAGAAATTCGGGTATTTCAAATCCTGAGCCTCCTATTATACCTATTTTATTCATATGAAATTATTTTTTATTTTTTTCAGGAAACAGTTCAAAAATACTTTTTCTTTTGGCTTTGCAAATACCTCTTTCAGTAATTAATCCCGTAACAAATTTAGCAGGTGTAACATCGAATCCAAAATTCGAAACAGGAAAGTTTTCACCAGTTATCATAATATTTTCTATTTTCCCGTTTAATATTCCTTTAATATACGAAATTTCATTTGAATTTCTTTCTTCAATAGGAATTTCTGTTAGTCCGTCCCTGATATTCCAGTCAATAGATGATGAGGGTAGAGCCACGTAAAACGGAATATTATTTTCTTTTGCTGCCAAAGCCTTTAAATATGTGCCTATTTTATTTGCCACATCTCCGTTTATAGTTGTACGATCACTGCCAACTATTACAATGTCAACTAATCCATGCTGCATTAAATGTCCGCCGGCATTATCAGTAATAATTGTAAATGGAACACCGTGTTTTTCAAGTTCCCAGGCTGTTAACTTAGCTCCCTGATTTCTGGGCCTTGTTTCGTCTACCCATACATGTACATTTATTCCTTTGTCATGAGCAAGGTATACAGGTGCTGTTGCTGTCCCGTAATCAATACACGCCAGCCAGCCCGCATTACAATGAGTGAGTATATTTACCGGGGTATTACCTTTTTGCCGGCTGATATCTTCAATAATTGAAAATCCGTATTCCCCAATCTTCCGGCAATTTTCTTTTTCAATTTTTATTATACTTAGTGCCGTATCTAATGCGGCTGCTTTTTTTTCATCAAGGGAGTCAAATTTTTCTATCGTTTCTAACTGCTTATCCAGGGCATATTTTAAGTTTATTGCTGTAGGTCTTGCGGAATTAAGCATATCAGCTGATGAAATTAAGTACTCATCAAGAGGGCTCTTATTATTGAACTTAACAAGGGCAAGATAAATTCCAAAAGCTGCTGCAGCGCCAATTAAAGGTGCTCCTCTAATATGCATATCTTTAATGGCAGTATATACCTCATCAATAGATGTGAGATTTTCGACTTTGAGCTCAAAAGGCAGAAAACGCTGATCTATAACCTGTATAATAGTATTATTATCATTTTTCAACCAAATTGTTTCGTAATGTTTTCCGTCAACGTTCATTTTTATAAACTTATCTTCTATATTATTACAGAATAACTTTTCTTTGTAATTTAAAATTAAAAATAATGAAATTATCTGATGAATTAATAAATTCAAAAGCACAAATTAAAAATATAATATTTGATTGGGGGGGAGTAATAACAGATTTGGACTTTAATGCCAGCAATAAAGCATTTAAAAAGTACGGATTAAATAATTTTATTGAGCAATACAGTCAGCAGGTTCAGAAGGATATTTATATTAAATTGGAAGTAGGAGCTGTTTCTCCTGATGAATTCAGGCATGAGCTTAGAAAATTTATTCCGAAGGCAATCAGTGATTATGAAATGGATCAGGCCTGGGCTGCATTATTATGTGAACTGCCGGAAGAGAGATGGGATTTATTGAAAAAAGTGAAAAATAGTTATAAAACTTATCTATTAAGTAATACCAACATTATTCATGTTAAAAGCTATTTTCAAAGAATATATGAAAAATATGGTATTTATGGTTATGGGCACCTGTTTGAAAAAACTTATTTTTCATTTGATTTGGAAATGCGTAAGCCTGATATAAAAATATTTGAATTCGTGTTAAAAGACAGTAACTTAAAACCTGAAGAAACACTGGTAATTGATGATTCTCATGAAAATATTGAAGCTGCGGGTAAATTGGGGATAGTTACATATCTTTTAAAAGAACCTTTAACAATATTAGATATTTTTAAAAATAGCTGAAGTGAAACTTGAGTTAACGTGATTTCAAAATCACTTGTTATCATAGGTTAAGAGGTGATCATAATTCTATTATAAGAATTAAAAAAAAGTAATTTGACTTAAAGATTAAAAATTTATTAGCTAATAATTTTTACATTTGTGTTTTTAAAATAATATTAATAACAGTCTGAAACAGGTATGAGTATTTATAAAGAATTAAAAGACAAAAAAACAAGGCTATCATTAATTGGTCTGGGATATGTCGGACTTCCTATTGCTCTGGCATTTGCAAAAAAGATTTCTGTTATTGGCTTTGATGTCAATGACTCCAGGATAGAATTAATGAGAAAAAAGATAGACCCCAGTGATGAACTGGAATCAGAAGCTTTTGATGATATTGATATTAAATTTACATCAGACACAGAAGATTTAAAAGAAGCTTCTTTTCATATTATTGCAGTGCCTACTCCAATTGATAAAAATAAGTTACCGGATTTATATCCATTAAATCAGGCAACAAAGACAGTTGGATCGATTTTAAAAAAGGGAGACTATGTAGTATATGAATCTACAGTATTTCCGGGAGCAACTGAAGAAAATTGTATACCTGTACTTGAGAAAATGTCAGGATTAAAATACATAAAGGATTTTAAAGTCGGGTATTCTCCTGAGCGAATCAATCCCGGAGATAAAGAACATACACTTTCAACAATTAAAAAAGTGGTATCAGGTTGCGATGAAGAGTCACTGGAACAGATTGCCCTTGTTTATGAGCTTGTAGTAGAGGCCGGAGCATTTAAAACTACATCTATAAAAGTGGCCGAAGCTGCAAAAATTATTGAAAACACACAACGTGATGTTAATATTGCCCTGATGAATGAACTATCGATGATTTTTAATAAAATGGATATTAACACATATGAAGTATTGGAAGCTGCAGAAACAAAGTGGAATTTTTTGCGATTTTATCCGGGCTTGGTAGGTGGTCATTGCATTGGAGTTGATCCTTACTATTTAACATTTAAAGCAAGCGAATTAGGACATTATGCACAGGTAATTAATTCAGGAAGGTCAGTAAATGACGGGATGGGAAAATATTTAGCAACTCAATTGGTAAAGAAGATTACCCAGGCAGGGAAAAATGCCCTGGATTCTAAAGTTTTGGTGATGGGAGCAACATTTAAGGAAGATGTAAGTGATATTAGAAATTCCAAAGTAGCCGATCTGGTTAATGAGCTAAAAGCATATGGGATTAATGTAGAAGTTATTGATCCTTTGGCTTCTTCTGATGAATTTCAGGAAGAATACGGATTCGGATTAATTCCCAAACCCAATTCAAGCTATGATGCCGTTATTGTTGCTGTTGCGCATAAACAATATTTAGATCTGGATGAAGAATACTTTAGTTCCATTACTAACAATAATGGTGTTTTTATGGATGTTAAAGGTAAATATAGAGCAAAAATAAAGAAACTAACATATATGAGTTTGTAAATTTAGTATGGAACATATAAAGAAGAAAAATTTTGCGCTTATTGGGGTAGGCGGATTTATTGCGGCAAAACATTTGAGAGCCATTAAAGAAACCGGTAATAATCTCGTTGCTTCATTTGATCCTAGTGATAGTGTTGGAATAATAGATAGCTATTTCCCTGAAAGTGAATTTTTTGTTGAATTTGAAAGATTTGACCGTCATATTGATAAACTCAGAAGAACCGGGACAAATGTTGACTATATAAGTATTTGCTCTCCCAATTACCTGCATGATTCACATATACGTTTTGCCCTTCGTTCTGGCGCTAATGCGATATGTGAAAAACCTTTAGTACTTAATCCCTGGAATGTCGATGCTTTACATGAATTTGAAGCTGAATCAGGAAAACAAATATATAATATTTTACAACTAAGACTACATAAATCGATTATTGAATTAAAAGATAAAATTAACAAGGCGCCAAAGGAGAAAATGTACGAGATCGATTTAACATATATAACAAGCAGAGGTAATTGGTATTTCATATCATGGAAAGGTGATATAGAGAAATCAGGAGGCATAGCAACCAATATTGGCGTTCATTTCTTTGATATGCTAATATGGATTTTTGGAGGAGTTAAAAAAAATGTTGTTTATATACGTGAAAGAAATAGAGCATCAGGATACCTGGAATTGGAAAAAGCAAGAGTACGTTGGTTTTTAAGTTTAGACTCCAACGATATACCCGGGGCGCCAAGAAATGGAAAAATTCGAACATATCGTTCAATAACTATTGATAAACAGGAAATTGAGTTTAGCGAGGGTTTTGAAGATCTTCATACAAGGAGTTATTTTAAAATACTATCAGGTGAGGCATACGGGCTAAAGGAAGCAAAGCCAGCAATTGAAGCTGTATATACCATTAGAAACGCGAAACCTGTTAAATTACAGGATCAATATCACCCTTTTTGCAAAAAGATTTCTTCCGGATAAGAATAGAAAATACAAACAAAATCAGTTAATATGAAGAATAAAAAAAAGGTAGCATTAATTACAGGTATAACTGGACAAGATGGAGCATATCTTGCAGAATTCCTGTTAAAAAAAGGCTACATAGTTCATGGAACCAAAAGAAGAAGCTCGTTATTTAACACTGATAGAATTGACCACCTGTATTTGGATCCTCATGTTGAAGGCAGAAATTTCATATTGCATTATGGGGACTTAACTGACTCAACAAATCTTATAAGAATTATTCAGGAAATCCAGCCGGATGAAATTTATAATCTTGCAGCAATGAGCCATGTAATGGTTAGCTTTGATACCCCTGAATATACTGCCAATGCAGATGGAGTAGGTACTTTACGGTTACTTGAAGCTATAAGAATATTAGGACTTAAAAATAAAACAAAACTGTACCAGGCTTCTTCCAGTGAACTATACGGACTGGTACAGGAAGTTCCGCAAACTGAAAAAACTCCGTTTTATCCCAGGAGCCCATACGCAGTTGCCAAACTGTATGGGTACTGGATTGTTGTGAATTATCGTGAAGCTTATAATATGTTTGCCTGTAATGGCATATTATTTAATCACGAATCGCCGGTAAGAGGTGAAACATTTGTTACAAGAAAAATAACACGTGCTGTCGCCAGAATAGGACTTGGCTTACAGGATAAATTTTATTTGGGTAATATGTCCGCAAAACGTGACTGGGGACATGCTAAAGATTATATTAGGGCAATGTATTTAATGCTTCAGCAAGATAAACCGGAAGACTTCGTAATTGCAACAGGAATTACTACGGAGATAAGGGATTTTGTAAAAATGACTTTTGCTGAAATTGGAATTGAAATTGAATTA
Source organism: uncultured Bacteroidales bacterium (assembly GCA_965602045.1). Lineage (GTDB taxonomy): Bacteria > Bacteroidota > Bacteroidia > Bacteroidales > UBA10428. The sequence goes on from CBFCXR010000063.1 coordinate 6,077, forward strand.
CGCGGTGAAGGAGTTAATGAGAAAGGATACATAAAAGCATGTAATGATTCAAGGTTTACTGTTGAAACAGGGAAAGAAATCCTGGTAGTAGACTCAAGATATTTCAGGCCTACAGAAGTTGATTTATTAGTTGGAGATTCATCAAAAGCAAGAACAAAATTGAACTGGGAACCTGAGTATGATCTAAAAGGATTGATTAAAGATATGGTTCAGTCAGATATTAAACTTATGCAGAAAGAGAAGTATTTAAAACAAGGGGGATATAAAACATTGAATTATTTTGAATAACACATAATAAATATTACCGAAGATATTGATAAAAGTAAATTGTAATGAAATATGGAAAAAGATAGTAAGATTTATATAGCTGGGCACACAGGACTTGTTGGTACTGCACTTAGTAGAAATCTAGCCGCTAAAGGATATAAAAACATCATTGGGAAAACAATTGATGAAATGGATTTGACTGATCAAAAAGTTGTTGCTAAATATATTAAAAAAGAAAAACCTGATTACGTCTTTCTGGCTGCAGCTAAAGTGGGCGGTATTGTTGCTAACAATACGTATAGAGGACAGTTTATTTATGAAAATTTAATGATTCAGAATAATATAATACATAATTGTTATTTGGCCGGAGTAAAGAAATTACTCTTTCTGGGAAGTTCATGTATATATCCAAAACAATCTCTTCAACCAATGAAAGAGAGATATTTGCTGACCGATACTCTGGAGTATACAAACGAACCTTATGCTATTGCAAAAATATCCGGCATTAAGCTTTGTGAGAGTTATAATATACAATATGGAACAAATTTTATTTGTGTGATGCCGACTAACCTGTATGGTCCGAATGATAATTATGACCTTGAAAAATCGCATGTTATGCCGGCCATTATCAGAAAAATGCATTTGGGAAAATGCCTGATTGAGAACAATTGGGAAGCAATAAGGAAAGATTTGAGTAAATTTCCGATTGAAGGAGTTAACGGTAAATCAACTGAAATTGAGATTGGAGAAAAACTGGAGAAATATGGAATTTTTAGGCATAGCTCTGCTGATGCACCGGTAACGGTTAATTTGTGGGGAACAGGAGCACCAAGAAGAGAATTTATGCATTCCAACGATATGGCCGATGCTTGTGTCTTTATTATGGAAAATGTAAATTTTAAGGATTTAACAAAATTGAAAGGAGACGAAATAACATCAAGAGATACAAGGGTAGAAATCAGAAATACACATATTAATATAGGAACAGGAGTAGATCTGACCATTAAAGAATTAGCTCTTTTAGTAAAAGGTATTGTTGGATTTGATGGTTTGATAGAATGGGACAATTCTAAGCCTGATGGTACATTTCAGAAATTATTAAGCGTAAAAAAAATTAATAAACTTGGCTGGGAAGCAAAAATTGAGTTGGAGGATGGGATAAAGAATATATACGAGGGATATATAAGTTGATTAATATGGTTCCTGGTTAGGTATTACTAACCTCCGGTAACAAGAATCTTTTTACTCTTTCACTATCTATTTAACTGGTAAATTTATTGTTAATATTACCCGTTTCTGATAATAATATCTTATTACTATTTTCCAAATATTTTCAATACCGTAATAAAAATTCTTCTGAACACTGCCTGAGATACAGATTTTTAGAATCTACTGTCTAAAAAGGGCAAGTCATTCAATTATACTATTAGTATCTGTTTTTTAATGTTAATAAGTCATTATTAAACAAGTAATTAAATTCAATATATTAGGCGCAATGTAAAGCTAAACAACTATGAAGAAATTTATAAAAACTTCTGCACTGATAATATTGACCGGCATTCTTTCTTTTGCCGTGTATAAATTTGTTATTGAACCAAAAGAAAGCTACCAGTCAATTTACCTGGTTCCTGAAAATGCTGCCTTCATTATCGAATCTGACAAACCCTTCAAAGCATGGGAAAATATAGTACATAGTAAAGCCTGGGATCATCTTAGAACAAATACTTTTTTGGCAAAACTTGATACGGGCATCAGAAGTATAGATTCTCTGATAAATTCAAAAAGGTACCTTTTAAAATTGCTGGGCAATAGAAAAGTCCTTATATCAGCCCATTCTTATAATAATAATTATGATTTTTTATATGTAATTGACCTGAAAAAATTTTCAAAACTCAAGAAAGTGAAAAATTACCTCCCAAAGATTTTTGGGGATGATTTCAGGTTAACTCAAAGAAATTATAATGGGGTAGAGATTTTTGAGTTATTTGATATAGAATCAAGCGAAATGTATTATTTCTCATTGATTAAAAATCAACTTGTTTTTTCAAAGACCTATCTGTTAATAGAATCTTCCATAGATCAGATGGGTAAATTGATTATTGGGAGGGATTTAAATTATATAGAGGTTTCGAAGAGGATATCAGGCAAAGGTTTGTTTAATATATATATTCATTTTAAATATTTTGATAATTATATTGAAAACCTGCTGGGCAAAACTAACGAATTTTTATCCTCTGTATCAAAGAGCTTATACTATTCAGGCGTTTCATTTGATATAGATGAGAATGCATTAATAAAGCTGACAGGATTTACTTCTGTAAATGATACGGTAAATTCATATTTCCTGGCTATTTTAAATTCCGGTAAAGGATCACAAAAAATCCTTGAAGTTACACCGCAACGAACGGCTTCTTTCATTCGTATCGGATTTGATAATATAACATCTTTTTATGAAAACATTGAAAATTCACTGGAAGATGATATATATAAGAATTATCAAAGTGCAATACAAAAGATCGAAAAAAGACTGAATATTAATATACAGGAAAATTTCTTCAAGTGGATAGATAATGAGATTGCATTGGTGCAAACTCAACCTTCAAACCTTGGAAAAAATAATGAGTTTGCTGCAATAGTTAAAGCAAAAAATAAAAGTGTAGCAAAAAAGAATCTTGATTTTATAACTAAGCAAGTAAAGAAAAATACTCCTGCTAAGTTTAAAGATATTGATTATAAGGAGTATACGATAAGCTATCTTCATATTCCGGGATTCTTTAAAATGATATTGGGCAACCTCCTGTCAAAATTAGAAAAGCCATATTTTACTATTATTGACAGGTATGTGATTTTCAGCAATCATCCACAAACATTAAAAAGTATTATTGACGATTATGAATCAGGAAATACTTTAGTGAATTCAGTTGAATTTTATAATTTCTCAAAAAACTTCTCAAGAAAGCAAAGTGTTTTCCTGTACATTCAAACTCCGTTACTTTTCACAAATATTGAGGAGTTTGTTGGAACCCAGGCCTGGGCAAACATGAAAAAAAATAAGGACTATATTTTATCATTTCCCCGTGTTGGATTTCAATTAGATAATGTTGAAGAACTATTAAAACTTGATCTTACTGCGCAATACAGTCAGCAGTTAGAAGAATTTCAGCCGGTTAGTTATGATGTTGAAAGAATGGCAGTTGAGCCTGTTGATACTAGTATTAACATTCAGGATTCTGAATCCGGGGATTTAATAGAAGAATCAGGAATAGTAATAGACGATTTGGATGCTAATAAACTTAAAGAATATTATGAAAGTGGACAATTGAAATTAACTGTTGGAATAAAGAATGGTTTAAAACACGGTAATTTCACAGAATATTATGAAAATGGTTCAGTAAAAACCAAAGGCAAATATAAAGAAGATAAAATGCAGGGGACATGGAGTTATTTTAGTGACAAGGGAGAGCTTATTACAAAAAGAAAATTCGAAGAAGGTAAGGAGATTATTAAATGAATTTAAATAATATTTAAATTATTGTATGTTATAATAATTTAAGATTTTAAAAATATTTATACGGATTATTGTCATGCAATACTTTCTATAACAAAACTATAAGAACATGCAAATTGAAGAATTGTCAAAAGAATTATTATCCAACATGGTAAGTGGCAGAGAAAATGATAATTTAGAAGCGAAGGTTAAAAAAATTGAGCTTATAGATTTAATATCGGAATTATCAAATGACGACAAACGAAAAGCTTTCTGGATTAATATTTATAATGCCTATAATATTCTATTCCTTAAAATGAAACCTAAGTTACTTGAATCTCAAAAAAGCAGGCATCAATTATATAGCAAAAGAAATATTATTATTGGAGGACATGAACTGAGCCTTAACGATATTAAACATGGGATGTTGCGCCATTCAAAAATATGGTGGGCCAAAGGCTACCTGTCAAAATTGTTTATTAGTAAATTCGAAAAAAAATTCAGAGTTAATATACCGGACTGCCGTATTCACTTTGTACTTAATTGCGGGGGATTACCCTGCCCTCCCGTAGGCCTCTATGAAGGTGATAAAATAAATCAGCAACTGGAATTAGCAACCAAAGCATATCTTGATTCTGAAGTTACATACTATGCCGAAGAAAACTTAGTTAGCATTTCTCAAATATTTAATTGGTATACCGGAGATTTCGGAGGCAGTGCCGGGATCCTGAAGTTATTAAAAAAGTATAAAAAAATACCTCAGGATAGTACACCTGTTATTATTTATAAGCCATATAAATGGATGCCAGATATTGAAAATTATTCATAATTTTCCCCGTACTCAAATATATTTAGAAAAGTTTTTATTTGTATAGAATCACATTATTACTAATATGAAAAAAGTAACTTTGGATAAGACTTTTAACTGCAATTACTTATTAAATATATACTTTTGATATTCCTGATATTATAATTTTTAAAAAATCATAAATAATTAATAAATGATAGAGAATGTAAAGCAAACCGTAAAATTCCTAACAGAAAAAGGCATTGATTCTCCTGAGATAGGTATTGTGTTGGGTACGGGTTTAGGTAAATTAGTGGAAGAAATCAATATAAAAAATGTTTTTGAATACACTGATATTCCGTACTTCCCGATTGCCACAGTTGAGCAACATTCGGGGAGGCTAATTTATGGAGAGTTAAAAGGGAAAAATGTTATTGCTATGCAGGGGAGATTTCACTTTTACGAAGGTTACAACATGCAGGAAATAACATTTCCGGTAAGGGTAATGAAATTATTAGGTATTAAGCATTTACTTCTTTCTAATGCTGCAGGGGCTTTGAACCTGAATTTTAATAAAGGTTCTTTAATGTTAATTGATGATCATATTAACTTTTTACCTGATAATCCTTTAAGAGGCAGTAATTATGATGAATTTGGGCCAAGATTTCCCGATATGAGCCAACCTTATTCAAAAGAACTAAATACTAAGTTAGAAGCAATTGCAGCAAGGGAAAATATTGAATTACACAAAGGTGTGTATGTGGCAGTAGTTGGACCAAACCTGGAAACCCGTGCTGAGTACAGATTTCTCGGAACTATTGCTGATGCAGTTGGTATGTCAACCGTGCCTGAAGTTATAGTTGCTAATCATATGAAGTTAAGCTGTGCGGCAATTTCTGTTCTTACAGATGAGTGTGATCCTGATAATCTGGTAGAAACCAGTATTCAGGAAATAATTGAAACTGCAGGAAAGGCCGAATTGAAATTAATTAAATTGTTCACAGCTTTGATCAATGAATTGTAATACTGGGATACTATCC
>CBFCXR010000064.1:0-11272 GCA_965602045.1 uncultured Bacteroidales bacterium
CCGGGATATTAATTTTTACCTTCCGGTATACCTTTGAGATATTAGTTATTTTAATAATAATATTTGAAGTCATATTTAATTAGTAAATAATAAGGCTATGTATCATTATTGAAAAATTCGCTAAACTTTTTATCAATATGCTCATTGAACCATTTATCAATCAAAGACTTTCTGAATCGCCATTCTTTACCTAATTTTGCTGCCGGAATCTTTTTTTCCTGTGCCCAGGTATAAATGGTTTGCGGCTTTAATCTTAAATAATCAGCTACTTCTTCTAAAGTCATTATATCATTCTTATATATCATAGGTGCGGCCAGTTCTTGTTAAAATATATGATGTCCTGATATATTTTATATAAATATAATCGCAAATTGAATATATTAGTTATTATCATCTATTTGATTCGTCTGTGCAGGCTCATTTGTGGTTGTAACAAATAGTTGGTTAATTGATTGAATAACTGCTAAGTAAAAATTTCCCTCACGGGCTCTGAATAACTCAAAAGGTATTAATTTGTCACCTAAAAAGGGTCTTAAATTCCAGGCCAGCTGCATCCCTACAAAAGCCAGTATAATAGCCCAAAACTTAAAAATATTTAATCCAATTTTCGGATACACATTCTTTGTTTCGCACGAATATTTTAGAGCCTCAATAATAGTCTTTAACCCGAAAAATCCGGAAAATATAAAAATCGCTACATGCAAAAGTTTTAAAAAGGCATAATTATTTCCGGTAATCAGAAAAAAAACTACTACAGGAGCAAAAGAAATCATTATTGAGGAAATCAATACAAAACCTGAAAGAATAATACCTGTCATTTGAATGAATGCAAGCTTTGATCCTAAGATATATTGAATTACAAAAAATGCAGGAAAACAAATAAGTATAGACAAAATTAATAAGATTGGCACTTTTACTCCTGTGACCAGTGCCTGTAACACACTATTATAGCTTCCCATAACTATACCATAAAAAAAAGTAAATCCGATTATTACTATTATCTGATTTACTACTAGTTTGCTTGAGTATGCTTTCTGATTAAGCTTTTCAAAATATTCTTCACGGTTTTGAAATACATTAAATACTTCTTTTATGCTTTTTAAATTGTTCATGATTAAAGGAATTTGAATTTATTTACAAATATAAAAAAAAAATCATTTACTAGTGTATTATAATAAATAATAATGTTTATTGATGTTTAATACTGTTTTATACTATAACGTTTCCATTATAATATTTATTGTATAATAATCAATTGAGAATTTACTTTGGATTAAAATTATTTAGCACCTGTCTTAGCCGATACTATTATTATTTAATACCGGCTTTCAAAAATTTGGAGAATAAATTTTTGTAAAGACTCGCAGTGAAGGCTTTCAAGTCCTGCCTAAGGTGCAACGATAAGTATAGTCGGACAACTTGTTACTAAAATTATAAAGTATTACACTTAATCAGGTCTTGTAACAAATGAGAATGTATATGGCTCTTTCATATGAGCGCCAAAAATATCTACAGCTTCGGTTCCGATAGTAATTGTATATTTGGTATTGGCTTTAAGCGAACCGTTAGGTATAAATTCAAGCATTGTCTTTGAATCATAATACCAATTCAGAGTTCCGGAGATATTTGGCGTAATACTAAATGCATTTTGAATGGATGATTTAACCATATAGGTATTGAAAGATAATTTGATATTATTTGTTCGTGATACAAATAATTCGCCGTTATTCGGATATGTATAACTCAAGCCGACAGGTACAGTGGAAAATGAAAATGAGAAATCGTCGCCCATTGTTACTCCATCCAGATCAAGGGCATCTGAGCCGATTGATACCATATATGTAGTATCTGCCTGAAATGCGCCACCAGTATATATAGTTAACTGGTTTCTCTCCGGCCATATATAAATTAGATCTGAAACAGGAGTCACGGTTATAGCATTCTCAGTGGAGGTTTGTTCCATATTCCTTGGGAAAGTAATACTTATTCCCGAATATGAAATTAAATCCACATAAATATCACCGTGATAGGGATATGTCTGAATTCCATTAAGAGTACTAGCTGATTGAACAGTACTAAAAGCAAATTCCAGGGGAAATCTTAAATAATTTCCTGCAGTGTCTTTTGCAAGAGCTGATAATTTCACATTATATGTAGTATCTGTAAAGCCGTCTTTTTGAGCTATTTTATAACTAAATGATGTAATTTTACTGTAGGTAGTGATAGTTGCTCCCGGTTCAAATCCCCCATAGCTATAATCTTTACTTTCTGCGAAATAGTTCCAGCTTGGAGCTTCGGAATACTGGCCCCAATAAAATATACCTTCGGTTTCAGGGGCAGTTGAAAAGGCTTCTTCAACGCTCTCACGATCCATTGGTTGAGAAAATGTTATAGAAATTGTCAAATTGGAAAACCGATTATCAAAAGCAATTTCGGCTTTATCTTCCGGATAATGTGACGTAACCAAATCAGGTATTGTTGATAAATCTATTTCCCCGATATAAGTTGTTCCGGCGCCTTCGATCATAATATTACAATGTTTGTAGATCCTGTGGTTTTCAGCTTCAATAGTTATGTCATAATTGCCTATAGGCAAATCTTCTATAGCAAACGATCCGTCAGAAGGATCTATTTCAGCTGAATCTACCGGAAAAACCTGGCTTACTACTACAAGTGCATTACTTGAGATTTGTAATACTTTTCCAACAATACTTCCATGCAGGGCATCATTTAGTAGACGGGGATCAACTTCATTATATATATTTTTTTCACAGTTTGTAATTAGCAGAACTGTTAAAACTATAATTACTAAAACAATCTTTTTCATTATTAATGTTTTTTGAATTAAACAATTTCATGTATGATGTACTCTTATGGTTAAAGGTTGCGTTGTAAAAAGAAAAATTACCGAAATCTGCATATGAATTTTGGGAGGATTTCCTGACTAATAATATTTCAGTATTGTAGTGCCGTGAAGTTAATAAAGGCCTGAATGGTAGTTAATTTAACAATATGCCATAAACTTTGAGCCGGGGATATTATTGAATCATGCATTGTTTTTTCAGCAACGAAATATAAATTATATCAAATCAGGCGGCTATATTGTTCTGAGGTATAATTATATTTCTATCTAAAAAGATATTTTCAAGTTTTAGCAAATTAATTAATTCATCGATTTCTCTGGATATATTGGCAAAATATAATTGTTTATTATATATTTCAGAAACCCGGATTAGTTTAATTAAAATACGGAAACCGTAAGAATCAATAAATTTTATTCCTTTTAAGTTAAGAATAAGATTTATTTTCTGGTTCCTGTCTGCTTTGAAGATATCCTTTTCAATAGTTTCTTTAATAATATCAGCTATTAGAATGTCTATTCTTTTTGCCTTCTTCAAGGTGTAGACTATATTTGATTTTATATATTCTTTACGTAACATCTTTGTCAAGTTTTTATGTTTACAGTGCATTTAGTATTCTATTTACTATTTACATATAATGAAATACAAATAATATGCCATAAATATATAATTGACATAATTAATTTTAGAAATACAGATTGATAACAGGCTATAACAATTTATCAGGAAAGCAACGCAACTTTCCAGCAGATAAATAATAGTTGCAAATACGTTTATTTTGTTCTTATTAAATGGCAGTAAGATTAATGTATACAATTTTTTTTGTTTCAAAATACGGTTCATTGAAATAATCACTGATATTAAAGGTTTTAAAAGCATAATGCAGGGAATTTACTTCTTTAAGGATGTTGCCGCCTTTAAGGTAAAATACTCCGTTTTTAAGTGAGTTAAAGCTGTTTTCACTTACTTTATCATATATCATATTAACAAATGCCGGTAGTGATGTTACCGCACGACTTATAATAAAATCATATCGTCCCGTGATATTTTCAGCCCTGATTTGTTCTCCTTTACAATTATTCAATCCTAATGTTTTGATAATTTCTTTAACAACTTTAATTTTTTTCCCAACCGAATCAATGAGATAAAATTCTGTGCCAGGGAAGAGAATACTTAGCGGAATACCGGGGAAACCACCTCCCGTTCCAACGTCGATGACACTTGTGCCTGGTTTAAAGTGAATAATCCTGGAAATAGCCAGTGAATATAATATATGATGGAGATATAATGAATTTATATCTTTTCTTGAAATAACATTAATTTTAGCATTCCAATATTTATAGATTTCTCCAAGATTACCAAAAAGATCTAATTGTTCTTTTGCTAAATCCGGAAAATATTTAATAATATGATGCATTAAATTATTTTCAGGTTTAATAATTCATGATATTGCAGTAAAGGAACCGGAATTAGATCTTTGCAGTAGTATTTTTAAGAATATTATATAGAAGTTCTCTTGCTCTGAATAGTTGGGCCTTAACTGTTCCTATCGGCAACTCAAGTTCCTCGGCTATTTCTTCATAGGACAATTCCCTAAAATATCGCAACTCAATTAGTTTTCTATATCGTGGTTTAAGTTTTGTAACAACGTTACGTAATAATTTTGCCTTCTGCTGACTTATCAGGTGTTCTTCCGGATCCATCATGGGAGACTGAACTTCATATGTTGCCTTTTCGTGTTCTTCATCATTTTGGTCAAGTGAAATATGGTTAGCTTTTTTCTTCCTGATAAAGTCAATACAATTATTTGTAGCTATTTTAAATAACCATGTACTAAATGCAAAGTTTGGGGCATATTGATCAAGATTTTTAAAAGCTTTACCAAATGCTTCTATAGTAAGATCCTCAGCATCACTGGCATTGTTTACCATTTTCAACAGCATATAGTAAATTGCATCGCGGTATCTGCCCATCAGTTCTGCATATGCTTTCTGATCTCCGGCGGTAGCCTTATTAACCAAAATATAGTCTCGTTTTGCTTTGTCTGATAGATTGATATTTACTTCCATTGGTGTCTCCTTCGTCTAAATCGGATTGATATATATAAATAAAAATTAAATATTACAGATAAAATATCAAAAAATAACGAAGTTAGCAATAAATGCTTCTCTTTCAAACGTATCATAGCATTTTTTATAATAACCATTTGTATTATTGTTCGGAAGATAAAAGCATAAATTACATATATTGTTAAAACATTTTTTGATACTAAAAAAACAAAAGATGCATAGTATAAAAACCTGCTGAATTGCTCACCGCCTAATAACAATTTATGAATCCCTTTATAGTATTTACCGGTAGACATATGCCGCTTTTTCTGTTTAATCCATTGTTTAAGTGAATCTGCAGGTATAGATCTCGTATGACTTTCTTCGGATATTTCAATTGCAGTATTCGATTTATTTGCATTTTCATTAACAAACAGATCATCATCGCCTGATAATAGATGATAATGGGATGCAAATCCCTTTTTTTCAAAGAAAAATGATTTTCTGTAAGCAAGATTTCGGCCAACTCCCATATAGGGTTTGCCAGCAAGTTTGTAACTCAGATATTGTATAGCAATTATTAAAGTATCATATCTGATGTAATTATTAAGTAAACTGAACTTTGGAAAGTAACCTCCATAGCCAAGGACAATGGATTTCTCTTTTGTGAAATTTTCCTGGATTTTTTTTAACCACCGGTTACTCATTGCTTTGCAGTCAGCGTCAGTAAAAACTAATAATTCTTTTCTGGATGCTTTGATTCCAATTGTTATGGCCAATTTCTTCCGTGTGAGAACTTCTTATCTTCGTTTATTGTAGTAGTACGTAAATTAGAGTATTGTCTGATATATTTGCCTATCACTTCATCTGTATCATCAGAAGAACAATCATTTACAACAATTACTTCATAATCAGGATAGTCCTGTGTTAATATTGAAGGTAAGAATTTATCAAGATTAGCACCCTCATTTCTGGCGCAGATTATGACCGAGATTGGCTCTTTTTTTATTTTAACTGGTTTCTTACTGTAAAAAAGCAATTTGCTATATATACCTAAATAATATATTAATTGGAGCAATAAACTTATAATGAATATTCCCAGTATAATGTTGTTTAGATTGTCAAAAAAGAATTCCTGTATATCCACAATAATTGTATTCAGATTATCATATGCCAATAATAAAAAATCAATTTAATAAAATCTAAATTTCTGTTTTTATTTTATTAACATAAGTATATATGCTTATTAGCAATTTATAAAAGATTATCATATAAACCAAATAACTGCAATATCGCAGTCGGGGCTTTTTTTGACTTTAATAGCTATCTTTGACTTTTATTAAATATTTTAATGAAATTCAGGATATTAAAAAGAGACAAAGATACTTCCGCCAGAGTGGGAATACTTCTGACTGACCATGGTGAAGTAACCACACCAATTTTTATGCCTGTTGGGACTTCAGGTACAGTTAAGGCTGTCCATCAAAGAGAATTAGAGAATGATGTTAAGGCACAAATAATTTTAGGGAATACATATCATTTATACTTGAGGCCGGGAACAGATGTTATTAATAAATCGGGGGGATTACATAAATTTATTGGGTGGAATAAGCCAATGCTTACTGATAGTGGAGGATATCAAATATTTTCCCTTGCTGAAAACAGGAAATTAAAAAATGAAGGTGCTTTTTTCAGCTCTCACATTGACGGCTCAAAGCATGTTTTTACTCCGGAGAGTACAGTTGATATTCAAAGACTATTAGGTGCTGATATAATGATGGCATTTGATGAATGCACTCCTTATCCATGCAAATATGAGTATGCCAAAGAATCTATGGAGCTAACACATCGATGGTTAAAGCGTGGCATTAAACATTTTAACAATACTAAACCGATATATGGTCATAACCAGTCATTCATACCAATTATTCAGGGAAGTACTTATAAAGATTTAAGAATTAAATCATCAGAGACTGTTACTTCACTTAATATGGATGGATATGCCATAGGAGGTTTATCAGTAGGTGAGCCGGTTAATGAGATGTACGAAATGCTTGAAGCTGTAACAAATATCTTACCTGATGATAGCCTCAGATATTTAATGGGTGTTGGTACTCCGGTAAATATGTTAGAAGCAATTGCAATGGGAGTTGACATGTTTGATTGTGTTATGCCAACAAGAAATGGAAGAAATGGTATGATTTATACAAGTGAGGGGATAATAAACATTAAGAACCGTAAATGGAAAGATGATTTTTCTGTATTGGATGAGAATGGAAGATCTTTTACAGATAAACAATATAATAAAGCATATTTACGTCATTTAATAACATCACAGGAAATTTTGGGTGCTCAAATTGCATCACTTCATAATTTAACTTTTTATCTTTGGCTAATGGAGGAAGCCAGAGATAAAATTCATAAAGGTAATTTTCATTCATGGAAAAGCGTAATGATTAAAAAATTATCCAGGAGACTATGAGGCGAATAGGTTTAAAGACAATTGATATATATATTATCAAAAAGTTTTTAGGAACATTCTTTTTTGCAATATTACTTATCATTTTTATCGCTGTTATTTTCGACTTTTCTGAAAAAATTGACGATTTTATGGAAAATAATGCCCCGCTGAAAGGTATAATATTTGACTATTATCTGAATTTCGTGCCTTATTTTGCAGTACTCTTCAGTCCGCTCTTCACATTTATTGCTGTTATTTACTTTACTTCACGTTTGGCTTATAATACTGAAATAATTGCCATTATCACCAGTGGTGTAAGTTTCCACCGGTTACTTTTGCCTTATTTTGTTTCTGCAGTAATTATAACATTATTTTCGTTTGTTTTAAATAATTATGTTATACCGGATGCTAATGAAAAAAGATTAATTTTTGAAGAGAATTATTACCGTAATGCCCCTGTATTCAGGAAAAGAAATATTCACAAACAAATTGAGCCCGGAGTATTTGTATATCTGGAGAACTTTAATGTCAATAATAATTATGGCCGTAGATTTTCAATGGAAAAATATGAAAGTGGTAAGCTGGTTTCAAAGTTATTGTCAGATGATATAGTCTGGGATTCCTCAAAAGTCAAATGGACTGTAAGAAATTATTTTATAAGAAATTATGATGGAGAAAAGCAGACAATAATCACAGGCATGCATATTGATACAACTATAAATATGTATCCGCAGGAATTTAAAAGAAGAAAAGAGGCAGTGCAAGCTATGACTTTAAAGGAGCTAAATGAATTTATAGATACTCAGAAATTGCAGGGAGCTACAAATATTGATGAATTACTAATTGAGAAACATAGAAGATTTTCATTTCCTTTTTCATCATTTATTTTAACTTTAATAGGTATATCTGTCTCATCCCGTAAGGTTAAAGGGGGCATTGGAGTGCATATCGGAGTCGGTTTGCTGATAAGTTTTACCTACATATTCTTTATGCAGTTTTCGGCCCAATTCTCAATTAGTGGTGCTTTCCCCCCGTTTATTGCAGTCTGGATACCAAATATCATTTTTGCATTTGTGGCAGGATTTCTATATAAATTAGCACCAAAGTAGTTAATCTTTATATTTTATATTGCCTGATAAAATAATTCTTGAATTTTTTTGGAATTTCAGGAAGTGATGAAAATATTCCATATAACGAAGATCCACTTCCTGACAATGAAGCATATATTGCTCCCATTTCATATAATTCTTTTTTAATATTTTTTAAATCCGGGTATTTTGGAAAAATTGTACTTTCAAAATCATTCCTGATACTATTCTTCCATTCATTTACAGGGAGCTGGATTAAATTCTCCAACGATGCTTCCGGCTGTTTAATAAACGCTTTTGAATATGCCTGCCTGGTACTAATTTGTATGTTAGGATAAACAATAACTAAATAATTACCTTCAAGTGCAAAATCTACTTCTCTGAATTTATTACCTGTTTCATAAGAAAAAGCAGGCTTATTACTAATAAAGAAGGGGCAGTCACTTCCAAGTTGTTCAGCATATTCCTGTAATTTCTTATTGGAAATATTGAGATGGAATTCATTATTAAGGCTTTTTAACATATATGCCCCATTGGATGATCCCCCTCCAAGGCCTGAACCAATTGGTATAATTTTATGAAGATGGATTATAATTCCGGGCAGATCATAATCCTTTTTTAGAAGTTTATATGCCCTTATGCAAAGATTATTATCTGCAGTGTCCTTTAATTCAAGGCCTGAACAATTTAGTTTACAGCTGTCTTTATCTTTATTGTCTTTTTCGACGAACTCCAGAACATCACAAAGTTCTATAGGAAATAATACTGTTTCTATGTTGTGAAATCCATCCCGTCTTCTTCCTGTAATATTTAAGCCAATGTTAATCTTTGCGTTTGGAAAGCAAATCATTAGTTGAAAATTTCGGTAAATATAAACATCTTCAATTAACATGATATAAATAGTTATCAAAGGTTTTTAACAATTGTGAATAGCTGAATTGAATAATATGTTTATAAAGAATAACTAATTAGCAAACATGAACATTTTTCAATTACTACATTTGTGTATGAATAATATATACCTTGCAGGGCAAAATATTTAATAAACATGGCACAAAAGAAAGACGTAAAACCCTCTGAAATAAAGCAAATTGATTTAAGCCTTGGAAAGATACCTCCTCAGGCAGTTGAACTTGAAGAAGCTGTTCTTGGAGCAATAATGCTGGAAAAAGATGCAATTATTGAGGTGATGGATATCCTGGGAGCTGAAAGCTTTTATAAGGAAGAACATCAAAAGATTTTTCAGGCAATACTTGACCTTTCTTCAAATGATAAAGCAATAGACATATTGACAGTTACTGAAGAAATGAAGAAAAGAAAAGAGCTGGACGAGGTTGGCGGACCGCTTTACATAACACAGTTAACCGGCAGAGTTGCATCAGCTGCACATATTAATTATCATGCAAGAATTGTTGCCCAGAAATATATCCAGAGGGAATTAATTCGTGTATCAACAGAAATTCAAAATCAGGCATTTGATGAAAGTATTGACGTAAATGATTTACTGGATTTTTCTGAAAGTGAATTATTCAATATTGCGCAAGGTAATATTAAAAAGGAAACTTTAAAGATTAATGTGTTAATTAAGGAAGCAATAAATCAGATTGAAGAGGCGAGTAAGCGTGAGGACAATTTAAGAGGTATTCCATCCGGTTATACAAAACTGGATAGACTAACAAGCGGATGGCAAAAATCTGACTTAATTATTATTGCTGCAAGGCCCTCTATGGGGAAAACCGCGTTTGTATTATCAATGACAAGAAATATAACCATTGGTCATGACAAGTCAGTAGCCGTTTTTTCATTGGAAATGTCATCTATTCAGCTTGTAAACAGATTAATAGTAATGGAGACCGAACTCCCTTCAAATAGGATTAGGAATGGAAACCTGGCTCAATATGAATGGGAACAACTTGATATTAAAATTAAAAATCTTGTAGAGGCAAACATCTATATTGACGACACGCCTGCAATTTCTGTATTTGAGTTACGGGCAAAATGCCGCAGGTTAAAAAGGCAGTATGATGTTGATCTAATTATTATCGATTATTTGCAATTGATGTCTGGAACGCCTGATAATAAAGGCAACAGAGAACAGGAAGTTAGTGCAATATCACGTGCTTTGAAAGGTATAGCAAAAGAACTTGATGTGCCTGTAATAGCAATATCCCAATTAAATCGCTCTGTGGAAATCCGGTCGGGAAATAAGCGGCCACAACTTTCTGATTTAAGAGAATCAGGTGCGATTGAACAGGATGCCGATATGGTAATTTTTATTCATAGACCCGAAAAGTATGGATTTTTAGAAGACGAAGAAGGCAATTCATTAAAAGGTATGGCAGAATTAATATTGGCCAAACACCGTAATGGCCCGATTGGTGATATACACCTGCGATTCAGAGATGAGTGTGCTAAGTTTGTCGAATTAGAAGATGATTACCTGGCACCAATAACTGATAATGATGAATTACAGGAATCAGCGGTAACATTAAGTTCGAAAATGAATAATGAACCAACTGCTGATGATAGGAAAGACCTGGCAAAAAATGCTGATTTCACCGAAGAAACTCCTTTTTAGGCAGGAATAGCCTTGATCTGTATAACTCTATATATACTATATTAAATTGATAATAATTCTTTGCGGTTGTTAAGGGATTTTATACTTTTGTCCATCTTTTTTCAAAGTACATTTTAATAAAATTATCCTTCAGATAATGCAATATTGGAGAGGTGGGTGAGTGGCTGAAACCACCGGTTTGCTAAACCGGCGTACTCTTTATCGGGTACCGGGGGTTCGAATCCCCCTCTCTCCGC
>CBFCXR010000065.1:0-11216 GCA_965602045.1 uncultured Bacteroidales bacterium
CATAAATATAAGTTAGACTATTTTTTAAACGGTATTGATGTTTATTTGGTTTCAAAAAAAGGGACAAAAAAGGGACAAAAAGGGGACAGCCCCATCGAAAAAAGGGACAGCCCCCTCGGAAAGACGCAGTATTCTTAAGAGACAAGAGGGGACAGCCCCCTCGGAAAAGGGGACAGCCCCCTCGAAAAAGGGGACAGCCCCCTCGGAAAGACGCAGTATTCTTATGGGACAAGAGGGGGCTGTCCCCTTTTCAGTAACTTTAAAGCCCGAAAAACCTTTTCTTCCAAAGGCATATAAACATCAAACCAGTATATCTTACACCCCTCTCTTTCCATTTTTCTGTACCATGTCATCTGCCTTTTTGCAAACTGGTGAATAGCAATATTAAGTTTCCGGACCATATTATCATAATCCGTTTCACCGGTAATATATTGAGTTATGTATTTGTATTCCAGTCCATAATAAATCAAATCTTCAGGTCTTATACCTTCCTTGATAAGATTTTCAACCTCCTCAACCATACCTCTTCCTAAACGCTCTTTTAATCGTTCGGATATTCTAGTTCTGCGGGATATTATATCAGGCTTTATACCTAAATAAATATTATTAATATCAGGAAATTCCTGCTTTAATTCCGGTTGCCCTATATAATATTTTTCGATTTCAATTGCTCTTATGGCTCTTTTTTTTGTATCAATATCAGTTATGTTATGCAATTTTTTAAAGGAAGACAACATTTTTGCAAGTTCTTCCAGTGATTTAGATTCCAATTCATTTCTAAGTTCTTTATTCTGAGGTACAGGTATTAATCTGTAGCCTTTTGTAACTGCTTCGATATACATACCTGAACCACCACATAATAATGGAGTTTTGTTCATTGCTATAATCCCGTTATAGGCTTTAAGAAAATGTTTCTGGAATTCATATACATTGAATTTATCACCGGGTTCCAGAATGTCTATTAGATGATAGGGAACATTTTTCCCGTCCACAATATAGTCATCATAATCTTTACCTGTTCCGAGGTTCATCCTTCTGTATACCTGACGGGAGTCAGCACTTATTATCTCACCATTTAGGTGTGATGCAAGATTAGCCGCAAACTTGGTCTTGCCGCAGGCAGTTGGCCCTAATACTGTTATTAAATCGTATATAATTTTGCCCATTAATTAAAAATAGTATTACTTTGCATGCCCTAGCAAATACATATTAATGTCAAATAAAATTAATATTAAAAATAAAAAAGCCCGGCACAACTTCGAATTTATTGAAAAATTTACAGCCGGGATGCAACTGACCGGAACGGAAATTAAGTCCATAAGACTTGGAAAGGCCAGTCTGGTTGATTCGTATTGTTTTTTTATTAATGGAGAGCTATGGGTGAAAGGGATGCATATTGCTGAATATAAGTGGGGGACTCATTATAATCATGATCCCAAACGAAACAGGAAACTATTATTAACCAGGAGAGAGTTAAAAAAACTTGATAAAAATGTCAAGGAAAAAGGCTTAACCATTGTTGCTACGCATTTATTTATTGCTGACAATGGTTATGCTAAGCTCGAAATTGTCTTAGCCAGAGGAAAGAGAGAATACGACAAAAGAGAAAACATGAAAAGGAAAGATACAGAGCGCCAGTTAGACAGGCTTCGTAAAGCATAAGGATTAAATCATCTGGTTATGCTTCCAATGTTATTGAGAAAAGAAAAAGTTATTTAATTTATAGATATCTTCCGGCGTTAAATCAGTGTCATAGTCAAAGAAATTATCAATTCCACGCAGCATTTCATCAAACGAAATATAACTATCCTGATCAGAATCTAATGATTTGAATTTATCCGGGATTTCCACCGACTTAGATTTTCGACTGGGCCTGTAACTCTCAGGACCTCTGATATAAATGTCTATCTCATTCCTCCCTACAGCCATGGATTTGTCCAATATAGCAATTAAATCATTTTCAGTAATTTCAACACCACTATTATTCACAAATGCCCCAGGCCTTGTAGGTACTTCATCATCCATATAATCAGGGACACCGTCATTATCTGTATCAACGGCACAGCCTGATGAATCTGTGACAGCCCCTGGAGGTGTATCCGGACAATCATCCCAGCCATCGTACCAGCCGTCATTATCAAGATCAGTATAGAACAAGGAGTAATCGTAGTCAATATCAGCAATTAGTCTTTCAACCTGTAATGTCTTTGGGCTTGAGAATAAATCAAGATGAAAGGTCACATACGTAAAGTTGAACCAGTCGGCTATTTTATCTCCAACAATAACTGACTGATTTATGGCAGGATCATTTTTTGAACTCACATGATCAATTACATCAGAAAATGTATAATGTACTGAATTGCCCAATCTGAGCATTAACCGGTCAGATAAGTGGTAGTCTAATCCGAAATCAAAAACCGCAGCAAATGCATATTGCGGATAACTGCCAAGTCCCCAGTCATATTTTCTTAAAGGTGTTTCATATTTATAATCCCTCTGCATAAAGATGCTATTAATTTCATTGACAGGATCATCAGGTAAATTCCTTATTGTACCATCCGACCAATAATATAATTTGCCGGGAACTTCCAGCTCATTACCGTTTTCAAGTGTTACATAATAACCAATGCTATCGGTTTTTGAGTCAAATATTACTGTTTCAAATCCTAATGAAATAAAAGGATGGACACTTCTTTCTTTCTTCTTATAAAAATGATCAAAATCATAGTTAACATTAAATCCGAAAGTATAAATATCTGACTGAAAGTTAAAATTACGGGCCGGATTACTATAGTTTCTTTCATTTCCTGATATCTTACCGCCCATAAAATAGAAGTTTGCTTTATAGAACTGACTATTATCAATATAAGTTGCTACATTTACTTTATAGCCCAATTCACCTAATGGGGGTGAATAATTGTTATTCTTTATATCGCCGAAAAAATTAAGCACTCCCCCGCCAAATCCAACTACAGGTTTATATACAGGATTAATATTCTCCACAGTTTGGTTCAATATTTTATCAAACTCATCCTCCTGCGCAAATAATTGACAAATTATACTGCCTGCCAATAGTGTTAAAATAAATTTTAACCGAACCATAAAAATGAGTTATATATAATTCAACTGTTTATAATTATAAGCCTGGTACTTCTTCATTCTAATAATCAACAGCAAAAAGCTTACAGCTATTTTTTTATTTATACCATTTTTGGTTTGCAATCATTAAAGCTTCCTGAACTGTTATTCTTATCCCATTATTGTAAGCTGATACGAATGCATCATCAATATCAGTAGTATTCCATATATTAATCCTGTAATCTCTGGCTTCTTTATATATTTCAAAAGAGCCGACTGAATATTTAAGCCAGTTTTCATGGAATTCTTTTCTTACTTCCCTCTCAAGTTTATATTTTTTAAAATAACGTTTGATATCAACGGGCTTATGCCCTGCAGCAACTTGAACACGATAATAGATACCGGATTCCGGCTCCAGCACATATGCCAAATCACGCTTAAACTTGTATTTTTTGGTTTTTGTCCCTTTTGGCTTGGTAACGTCTGATTTAACCGGTTGTTTTTCTTCTTCGACGACCAGATTTTCCGGTACATCAGTCTTTACTTCAGCGTCAGGTACTTTTTGCTCAACTTCAGCTAATAAAGGAAGAGGCTGAGTTTTAAGTTCTGTTATAATACTTTGTAGCTGTTCACTGGTTATAGATGCTAAATCCAAATCTTTTTCAACAACATTAATACTAATTGTTTTCTCATCGACAAGGTAGGAAAATTTACCACTAACAACAGGTGAACCGAGCTTCGCATCATTTTTAGGGATAAGTCTGTACGACACAATATAAAAGGATTCTGCCGGCAGGTTCATCCAGAGGAATTTTGCTTTCTGATCTTTGAAAGTGAAGATCCCGTTTTTATCATCGATATTAACAGCAGTATAACCATATGGTATATCTTCTTCTATTTTTGCAAATTTCTTTTTATCTTCCTTATTTACTAATAGATTTACTATATATTCATCACCGGCATCACCCAGGAACGGTTTTTGCCTTATGCAGGCAATATTTTCAGACTCCATTGAAGCAGCCGGAATATATTGAATCACTTTTTCTTCAAATTCACTTATATCAACAATAAGATTAGGATCTATTACTGGAGAAGGATTTATGGTTATTGACTGAGAAGTAAGTGTGACGGATTTCCTTTCATTGTCTTCAATAAACGAGAATTTTCCGCCAACAGAAAAGGTTCCTTTTAATCGTTCATCTACCTTAACCTTATAGATAAAAGTAAACTCGTCAGCCTCGGGTAATTTTAGCCAAATCATCCTAATCCTTTTATCCTCGAATGTGAAATCAGCATTTGATGATAAATAAGATGAAGCTGAAAGACCGGCAGGAATGACTTGCTGAAAACGGGAAAAACTTTCAACATCGCCTTTATTCACAGTAATCCGCACTTCAAACTCAGTTCCTGCAGTAACCTCCTGAGGAGCATCCATTCTTAATGAAACATCAGTAGCCTGAAAATTACTTATAAAAAAAACTACCAACAGATTTAAAAAAACAATAAATATTCTTAACATCAAATCGTTGTTTTATTGTAAGTTAAAAATAGTCAATTACAAGATTAATAGCAATAAGTTTTTAACACAAATTGTTAATAACTTATTGTGCCTTTTTCGTCGAGCCCTGAAGGAGTTGCGGGTTTTTACCAGGAATATTGATTAACAATTTTCCTATCAGAAATTAGGAGTCAGCAGATATTTCGAATAGAATTCATCAATATGCTTAATCGCTTCAGTGGCAGTATCAACAACAATAAACAAATCCAGGTCTTCACTGCTTAAATTTTTTTCTTCATCAAGCATAATATTCCTAATCCAACTAATAAGTCCTTCCCAATATTTCTTCCCCACAAGGATTATTGGAAATTTACCGATCTTTTCTGTCTGAATAAGAGTAAGAGCTTCAAATAACTCATCAAATGTTCCGAAACCGCCTGGCAATACAATAAAGCCCTGGGAATATTTCATAAACATCACTTTTCTTACAAAAAAATGGTCAAAAGTTATCAACTTGTCAGAATCAATAAACAAATTAGCATCCTGCTCAAACGGTAAATCGATATTTATGCCTACTGATCTGCCGTTCCCTCTTTTTGCTCCAAGATTTGCCGCTTCCATAATACCTGCTCCTCCTCCGGTTATTACACCGTAACCATGCTGCGTAAGTTGATAGCCAATTTCTTCAGCCAGCTTATAATATTTTGTTAGCGGTTCAGTTCGCGCTGATCCAAACATTGATACGCAAGGGCCAATTCTGGCTAATTTTTCAAATCCCTCAACAAATTCGGACATTATTTTAAAAATCTTCCAGCTGTCTGATGTCTTTATTTCATTCCAGTTTTTTTTCTTAAAGGCTCTTTTTATCTTTTCCTCATTGCTTGTAATCTTTGATAATTTATTCATAACTCACATTATTATAATTATTTAAAATAATATTCAGAAAGTTAAAAAATTTTCTGAAGTATTACACCCTGATTTTATTACGATAATATATATTAAAAGTTCATCATTATTCACAAATATTAGCAGTATACTGCTTTATTCGTCCAGCTCTCTTTTAAGAAATTCAGCAGTATAGCTATTCTTATTCACCGAAATATCTTCAGGTGTTCCGCAACATACTATTTCTCCTCCCTGTATACCCCCTTCTTTTCCCATATCAATTATATGGTCAGCTATTTTTATAACCTCCATGTTATGCTCGATAACAATAATGGTATTACCTTTATCAACCAGGCGATTCAATACTTCAAGCAAAATCCTTACATCGTCGAAGTGAAGCCCGGTAGTTGGTTCATCCAGAATATATAATGTTTTACCTGTATCCCGTTTTGATAATTCTGAAGCTAGTTTTACTCGTTGTGATTCACCCCCGGAAAGAGTGGTGGAAGGTTGACCCAGTGTAATATAGCCAAGTCCGACCTGTTTCAGGGTTTTAAGTTTCTTAAGTATTGAAGGCACATTTTTAAAAAATTCAACAGCCATGTTAATTGTCATATCCAGAACATCGCTGATGGATTTACCTTTATATCTTACTTCAAGCGTTTCGCGGTTATATCTTTTTCCGTTACAATCATTACATACAACATATACGTCCGGTAAAAAATTCATTTCAATAGTCTGAACTCCTGCACCCTGACATGTTTCACATCTTCCTCCCTTGACGTTAAAAGAAAAACGCCCTGCTTTATAGCCCCTGATTTTAGATTCCTGAGTTTGTTCAAATAATTTTCTAATATCTGAAAAAACTCCTGTATAAGTTGCAGGATTCGATCGTGGAGTTTTTCCCAGTGGAGACTGATTAACTTCTATTACTTTATCGATATAATGTATCCCTTTAATAGACTTATATGGTAATGATTCCTTGTTAGACCGATAAAAATGTTTGCTAAGAACCGGATAAAGGGTTTCATTTAAAAGTGATGATTTACCGCTTCCTGAAACTCCTGTTATGCAAATAAATTTACCCAGCGGAAATTCGATATTTACATTTTTTAAATTGTTACCATAAGCTCCCGTTAAAAAAATTGATTCCCCACTACCGGGCCTGCGGGTATCCGGAACAGGTATTTTCTTCTCATTTTTTAAATATTTTGCAGTGAGCGTATTACTTTTCATCAGTTTTTGTGGTGATCCTACGGCCATTACTTCTCCCCCATGTCTTCCTGCATATGGGCCAAGATCGATAATATGATCTGCTGAAAGAATCATTTCCCTATCATGCTCAACCACAATAATTGAATTATTTGCATCTCTTAACTCTTTTAAAGCACTGATTAATTTTTTATTATCTCGCTGATGCAATCCAATACTCGGTTCATCAAGAATATATAATACATTTACTAATTGAGAACCTATTTGAGTTGCCAGTCTTATTCTTTGGCTTTCGCCTCCGGATAGACTTCTGGCACCCCGGTTTAGTGAAAGATAGTTTAATCCGACATTTAAAAGAAATTTGATCCTGTTCTGTAATTCTTTTAAAATTTCTGTGGCTATTTTTTTCTGCCTGTCTGATAAATACTTCCCAATATTATCTACCCAATTTGCCAATTCATCGATATCCATGGATGCTAATTGTGCAATATTTTTATCATGAATTTTAAAATGAAGTGATTCTTTCCTAAGTCTGCTGCCTTTGCATTCAGGGCATGAAATTCTTTTAATGAATTGCCGGATCCATGGATTCTCCTTTTTCAAGTGATTATTTTCCTGATGGCTGGCAATATAATTAACGATGCCTTCAAAACTTAAAAAATAATTTGAAGATGTCCCCAGTGGCGTATTTTCAAGTTTAAACGACTCCTCAGAGCCATATAATATTACATTAAGTCCGTCTTCCGGAATATTCTTTATGGGAGTATTAAGTGTAAATTTATACTTTCTGGCAATAGCCTCAATTTGCCAGAAGATGAGTGAATTTTTATATTTTCCTAAAGGTTCAATACCTCCTTTCTTAATACTTAAATCCTTATCAGGAATAATCCTGTTTATGTCAATTTCATTTATTGTACCTAAGCCATTGCATCTTTTACAGGCACCTTGCGGTGAATTAAATGAAAAAGAATGAGGCGCCGGTTCATTATAGGATATGCCGGTCGTCGGACACATTAATTGTTTACTAAAATACCTGGTATCATTATTGTCTATATCCAAAATCATTAATATTCCCTTACCATGTTGCATTGCATTTGAAATTGAATTCTTAAGGCGATTCCCGTCAATTTCAGATATTAACAGCTTATCGATAACTATCTCTATATTATGTGTCTTAAAACGATCGACCTTCAGTCCATATTTTAATTCAGTTATCTGGCCATCAACTCTTACATTTATAAAACCTTTTCTTCTTATTTGTTCAAAGAGTTCTTTGTAATGTCCCTTTCTTCCCTTTACTATCGGAGCTAGTATAATAATCTTCTTTTTCCTGAATTTCTCTAAAATAAGACTTATAATTTGTTCATCAGTGAACCTCACCATTTTTTCATTAGTGTTATAAGAATAAGCTACTCCAATCCTTGCAAAAAGTAACCTTAAGAAATCATAGATTTCAGTAATCGTACCGACTGTTGACCTGGGATTCTTGCTTGTTGCTTTCTGTTCAATTGATATTACAGGACTTAATCCAGTAATTTTGTCTACGTCAGGACGCTCCATATTCCCCAAAAATTGCCTTGCATAAGCTGACAGTGTTTCAAAAAATCTACGCTGCCCTTCAGCATAAATTGTATCAAATGCTAAGGATGATTTGCCGCTACCACTTAATCCGGTAATTACAGTAAATTTATTTCTTGGAATCGTAATATCAATATTCTTCAGGTTATGAACCCGTGCACCAATCACTTCAATTTGCTCATCCGATTCAATTATGTTATATGCTTCTTCTTTCAATTGCTGACAGGTGTTTTATTTAAAATACTGCTATTAAAATTATTAAAAAATAATCAGTCCTGGTAAGTAATATTTAATCATTAATATCTGATTTCAATACTTTGGAATAACTCCTTATACCCATTTGCGGAATCTTAATTATATAAGTTTTATTGTATTTATTTGAAACAGAGTTTTCACGTAACCACGGATTCAGAATTTTTACTATTTTATAATTTGTAGAATGAGATAATGCAAATTCTGCAATATTAGTGATAGTTGAATCAACCTTAACTTCATAATATGGTATTGTACTATAAAAATCATTTTTATCGAGATAAAATCCATATTCTTCGGGATTCGACATTACTAATTTTAAAGCCAGGATTCTGTATATATACCTCGCAGTTTCTTCAAATAATAATAAATCATAATAGTCATTTTGTTTTTGCCTGACAATTTGTCTGTCTATTCCTCGTCTTCCGGCATTAAAAGAAGCTGCCGTTAGAGTCCAGCTATCATATACTTCGTATGATTCTTTGAAAAATTTGCAGGCTGCCTCAGTTGACTTTGCCAGATGGTATCTTTCATCAACTTCATTTGTAACTTCAAGACCGTAATCCTTTGCAGTCCCCTCCAAAAGCTGCCAAAAACCTACGGCCTTTTTTGGAGAAACAACATTAGATAATCCGCTTTCAGCAACAGCAAGATACTTAAAATCATCAGGAATATTATTAGCTCTTAATACCTGCTCAATTAAAGGAAAATACCTGTTAGCCTTTTTAATAAATAATATTGTTTGTGAATGCCAATATGTGTTAATTAATAACTCTTTATCCAGACTTTCCCTGATATCAAAATTATCAAGAGGCACCCTTTCACCCGCAAATTCAAGCTTTTGCGGAGTTTTAACCGACTTTACACTGTAAATACAATTTTCAACATCAACTTCCTTATTTTTTTCTGAATTAGTAAAGCTCTGAATGCTTAATCCCAGGCATACAATAATTGCCAATGCAGCGATGTATACTAAAAAATTCAATCTGAACGGCTTTCCAATCTTAATTCTACTATTATTATTCACTGTATCATTATTTTTATTAATAAAACATTAATCTAAAATGAATGAAGGCACAAAATTAATCAAATTAAAAGGAATTTTTCATGTATGATTTTCAACAATCCGGAAATATTAAACCCGGCCTTCAAAAAATTTGGAGAATAAATCTTTGTGAAGAGTCGTAGCAAGGGCCCGTATACTAGCTTAGGTTATAAACTTAAGCTAGAGATGGAGGCTGGCCAGACAAAAATGCGGGCCTGCGATAGAGTGAATTGGTGATTAGTAAACTATAAAGTATTACAGTGCAGGCGGGATTGATGGAGTTATCCTCCGAAATTAAAACGAATGAGGATTGCTGTATCGGCAGATATAAAGTAAGATCTTAAAATATATAACTTATGCCTGTAAATATTCCAATAGAATAGGGATGTATATTGTAAGAAGGTTTTTTATCAATCGGATTAAGATAGTATTTGAATTTCGGTTCAACATTTACAATAAAATTTGATAAAACCGGATATTCTAATCCCATACCTATTGAACTCGAATAATTTGTGGAACTAATATTTATAGTTTCTCCATATTTATGGTCCCCGTCCCCTTCATCCAGGTAGATATCATTTCCAATTAGAAAATTTGTGCTAAGTCCGCCTAAAATATTTAGATCAATCTTTCTATCTATTAATTTATATTTTATAACGATTGGAATTTCCAGGTATTCGAAATATTGGGTGGCCGTTGAATTAGAGTTTATGTCTGAATTATATAACTGATTACTCATAAGGTCTCTATTATTATTTAAACCAGAATTATAAGTCCCAATAAATGATAATTGGTCACCTCTTGATGTGGCAACAGTACCAGTTGAGTTTGAAAATAAAATACCGGAAGTACCATCTTCTTCCTCGGGTTGATCCCATGATGATGGCTCAGGATTATTTGAAGTAATATTCAGAACATCAGTATGTTGTCCATATTTGGAATAATATATTCCGGATTGTATGGATAGTCTTTTACCAGGAGTAACAGCAACATTAACACCCATAGCATAAGCTATAACTCCTGATTCATTTGAATTTATCTGATCCTTTACATAGTCGCTTAAGTAGTCAGAAGCGAAATTTCGATAAGAATAAAGAGGAGCTAACTGACCTCCCACGGCCCACTGGTTTTCCCATGATTTATCCTGAGTGTCATCAATATTATATTCCTCACCATAGTCAGAAAACTCTATATTTGCTTCTGCAGGTTTCTCATTGTGTCTTTCTGCAAGCAATAAATCCCCGGAATTTGAATTATCAAGTTTACTAAGATATTTACTTTGTAATCGTGATATTACATCCCGGGATTTTTCATTATCCTGTTGTTCAAATTCAGAGGCAATAATTATCTCACTTTCACCTTCTCCGGCTATTTCTTTTTGAACTAATGATATTTCACTATCCGGTACTTCTTCATATTTTTCTGCCAGTCCGGATTGTTCTGATTTCTCAGTATATTCCTTCTCAGCTATATCAGCTTCCTCTGAATATCTGCTCTCCAATATCTCTTCGCTTTCAAACCCGTCAGTTTTATTAGTTGCCGCCATAGGTTTATCAGATACCGTTATAGTTTTATCGATTGCCGCCATAGGTTTATCAGATACCGTTATAGTGTTATCGGTTGCCTTTATAGTTTTATCACTTGCCGCCACAGTTTTATCGGTTGCCT
>CBFCXR010000066.1:0-11167 GCA_965602045.1 uncultured Bacteroidales bacterium
ATGCCATACCGATGCAAATGGCATTTCATTCAGAATATTATCCTTTAAATATTTACACCTCCTTTGCTTTTTATTATAAATTACCAGGAAAATAAATTGAGTCCCTTGACAAGTTATACCCTGCAAATATTCCTCTTCCTCCTTTAATGTTGGAATATATCCTGACAGGTTCTGCAATAAATTCTATAGAATTGTAGTCCCTGTCATATGTTTCCAAATACAAATACATTTCTTGACTTAAGTTGACTAAATTAAAATATATAATTTTCCATTTTAAATCATATAGCGATTTAACATTAAACCTGAAATTATTTTCATTAAAGGATTTATCTGTAAAAAGAAAATAGGTAGCCCCTAATTCATTTCTAAAATTTCCTATAACCGGATCATTAACTTCAAAAAATGTATTTTTTATTTCTATGTCTGGCCTGTTATATTTTTTGTTTATCTCATTAACAAAAAAATAATAATAGTTTTCTGTATCAGGATCGTCAATATTTACCCTGAAAGAAATATGTTCAAAAAAAGGATCATCCGGATCAGAGTATGTTTCTGAATTTATAATTGAAATAGGTACCGTTTCAGGAACTTTGCTGGAGGCAATAACTGTATCAAAACCTATTGAAGATACTGTAATTTTATATTCATTGCCAGCCTCAGGTTTAAAATCAGCACTAAAATAATTCCCATTTCCTTTATATACTAAATTCTGTATATAATTACCTTCTTCAAAAAGCTGAATGGTGGCATTTTCAGCAATTTCACCTTTCCATAAATCATCAAATCTTGAAAAATTTTCTGAAAGATGTACCCTAAAAAGACTGTCAGGGCAAAACAGGCTATTTATCACTAAAGCAGGCTTGATATTTGGTATATCTGTTTCAAATTTCTGCTCACATGATAAAATCAAAATCACAGCTATAATTGAACTTAAGAACTTCATATTATTTACCTTTCAAAATTCGATGTTGTAACTTATGTACGGAATTATTGGAAGTAATCCGTATTTATATAATTTATCGTCATAAAAGTCAAGGTATAACGTATTAAAGTGGCAATTCTACATTATCTGAAGTTGAAGAGAATTATGCTTTTGGAAATTATTATAGTGTTTTAGAGGAGTTGAAAGGAATTACAGATGAAGACACATTAAATTTAGAAAAGAATTTTTATCAGGGATTGGTCTACCTGGAGCTTTGGCAATTTCAAAGTGCAATAGAGAGCTTTACTAAAATTTTACTGAAAAAAGATAATAAGTATTCATCTGAAGCTCATTGGTATTTGGCTTTGTGCTATCTAAAAAGAGGTCAAAAAAGAAAGGCTAAGGATTATTTTGAAGAAATAATTAAAGCTCAAAGATATAAGAAAGAAGAAGCGAAAGAAATATTAAAAAGACTTAAGATATAAGTGATTTAATATTGTTTTTATTAATTTTTTTTTAAGTCAATTTCTATTTAAATATGAAAATAAATTTAATTATATGGAATTTTGATCCCTGTCAGTCGCTCTGCTTTGTCCTGTTGAGTAGGCAGACTTGAACGGTCCCAGCCCAGCCCTCGCCATAACCTTCGGTTAATGAGAGCACTTCGGTGTGCGATTCATTCTAATAAAGGAATTGTCATATAATCCCCTGTAACCTTTTTATACTTTATGTAATATATTATGTACAGGATGATTATATCTAAGTCATAGATAAATAGAATATGTCATAAAATGCATAGATATAATTGATCCGTTTTATATAAAGATCATGAATTTCAGAGAATTAAGTAATCCTGGAACTTATAAACTATTGCAGTGTATTTAAGTTACGGGGTGAAAGTATGATTTTTTGAAATTATAATATGTGTCAGGGATTAATAACCTTGAATGTAAGAGGATTTTTAATATGTTTTTTATTAAACAGTAATCAAAATAACCGATACTATGGAAAATGAACTCAATTACAGTGAATTTATCGAGAGGTATCTTGATAATGAAATGGGTAAAAGTGAATTGGAATGGTTTGAAAAGGAACTGGATAGCAATCCGGGATTACAAAAAGAACTCCAGTTGCAAATCAGTGTCAACAAAGCGTTAGTTGAAAAAGAAGTGATGGAATTGCGCAATCAGCTTAAAACAACCTATTCTTCGCTTGAACCGGAAAAAGCCAGGGGTATTAGATTCCCTGCAGTAGTTAGTAAAAAGCTTATGGTTTTTACTTCAATTATTGCTGTATTGATAATAGGAAGCCTTTTTGTATTGTTCTTAATGAACAAACCTTTATCCAGTGAAGAAATTTATGCTATCTATTATCAACCTTATGAGGCCAGTCTCAATTTTCGTGCTACCGATGTTGATATTGACAAGGATCTCAGAACTGCTATCCGGTATTATGAAAATAAAGATTTTCGTAATGCTTTGGTTTTATTCGAGAAAATATTAAAACATGATAGCTCAAGGATCGGCCTTAATCTTTATTCAGGAATATCATCTATGGAGATTAAAGAATATAACGATGCTAATATGAAATTTCAGGCCCTGATTGATCATAAACATTATTTATATCTGGAGCAGGCTGAGTGGTATTTAGGCTTCTGTTACTTAATGACTGACAAAACTGATCACGCAAAAGAGCAATTTAAGCAAATTGCTGAACAAAATGGCTATTATTCACCTAAGGCCATAGAAATCTTAAATAGAATGAAATAATTTTTTTTATTTAAGAATTGAATACTAAGTGACCTCTTTCTAAAACTAGCGAAAATAATCGGATCAAGCTTAATATTTTGCTCGTAAAATAAAGGTTTGAAATAATAGGAAGAAAACAGAAGTAGTTTGCTGATAAATAGCCTTCTGTTTTAAATTAAGTTTCGTTCAATTTTTAAAGCAAAAATATTATGTTGAAAAAATTCCTTAATTGGGTTATTGATTTCTTTTCAATAAATAAAAAGAAATCCAGCATTAGATTTTTCAAAAATATCCTTAGAAATAGATCCAGATCGTATGAGGAATTAATTGGAAAAGTGAAAAGGCTGGAGCACATTATTGAGGAAAAATCAAAGTTGACAGAAGACTTGAAAACTGCGTTTTTAAAGAATATTTATCATGAGATTAGAACACCAATGAATTCAATCGTTGGGTTCACTAATCTCTTGGCTCAGAGAGATCTTACTGAAGACCAGAAAAGCAGATTCGCGGAAAATATCAAGAAAAGCAGCCAGGATTTTTTAAAGCTGATTGATGACCTTATTGAAGCCTCCCTGCTCGATACAGGAGAGTTTAGTATTAAAAAAGGAGAATGTGATTTAATAATGATGATGGATGAGTTGTATTCCTGCTTTTCTTTACAGAATCGTATTATAGGAAAATCAAATATTGCGCTATTACAAAATCCTGATTCGCAATTTAAAAAACTTATAGTATATTCTGATGGTAAGATATTATTCGATGTTTTATCCAATCTGCTGTCAAATGCATTTAAGTTTACTGAAAAAGGTATTATTGAATACGGATATAAAGTATTAAATGATTATAAGTTATTATTCTTTGTAAAGGACTCGGGAATAGGAGGGTTAGATAAAGGAGATAATTCTATTTATAAGAGTTTTACAAAAACAGAACACTGCTATGACAGTACCAATAAGGGATTTGGGCTCGGATTAAAAATAGCTAAAAATAAAATAGAATTATTGGGCGGTGAAATATGGGTTGAGTCAAACGAATTTAAAGGCACATCATTTAAATTTATTGTACCTCTGGAGAAGGTTGATGGAACAGGTAAAATTGAAAATAACATAAAGAATATCAAAAAAAGCGCTTTTCAAAGATTAATACATGACAGGTTTGATTTTCAAAATTAATCTTAATCTCTGAGGCCGGTTGAAGATTGATTCTTGTTCGTCAGCAATGGAATTATGTAACTCAGATAATCATTATTCTTGATATCTGTAATTATAAATAAGCTTTTACTATTAATAATCACGGGCTTTGCAATATTTCCTTAAAATATATTAGTTAGGCTGGATTCTTTCCATATTGTTTAAATTTTACAAGCTTCATATTTGATATCCCTGTTAATTTTTTTTCTTATATTGGGGTTGAAAAATTATTCAACTTATAAATTCTGATGTAATTTTTTATAATGCTAAAATTCCCGTTCTATAAACAATTTGATGCGATGGACTGCGGTCCGACATGTTTGAGAATGATTGCCAAATATTATGGTAAAAACTACACATTACAATATTTACGGGAGAAATGCTATTTAACACGTGAAGGTGTGTCAATGCTGGGCGTAAGCGAAGCAGCAGAGTCTATTGGGATGCATACCATTGGGGTAAGGATTACTTTTGAACAATTGAAAAATGATGCGATTCTACCATGCATAGTTCATTGGCAGCAAAATCATTTTGTAGTTGTTTATAAGATAAAAAAAGATAAAATTTATATTGCAGATCCTGCAACAGGACTAATAAAACTTAACACTAATGAGTTTCTGAAAAATTGGCTAGGCACTGTTAAGGATGGTGAAGGTATGGGAGTATGTTTATTGCTGGAAACTACACCGGATTTCCATAAACAGAAGGATGATCCGATAAATAAAGGGAATTTCAGATTTTTAATATCATATCTGAAACCTTATAATAAACTGATTCATCAATTGATAACCGGTATATTGTTGAGCAGTCTGCTGCAGCTTGTTTTTCCATTTTTGTTCCAGTCACTGATAGATAAGGGTGTATTTCTTGAAGACATACCTTTCATGCATATTGTCTTTATTACATGGATAGTATTAGTTGTTGGACGGGTGGCAGTTGATTTCATACGCAACTGGATTTTGCTCCATCTTGGTACAAGAACAAATATTTTTCTGATATCTGATTTTTTAATTAAACTTATGAAACTCCCTGTATCGTTCTTTGATACAAAAATGATAGGTGATTTAATACAAAGAATAGGAGATCATAAAAGAATAGAAACTTTTCTTACAATTACCATTTTAAACCTTTTTCTGGCTTTTATTAGTCTTATCATCTTAAGTATTGTTCTTGCAATTTTCAGCTTAAAGATATTTCTTATTTTTATTATTGGCAGCTTGTTGTATATAGGGTGGGTTACCTTATTTATGAAAAAAAGAAGGGATCTTGACAATAAAAGGTTTACTCAGTTGTCAAGTAATCAGAGTAATATTATTCAGTTAATTACCGGTATGCAGGAGATAAAACTGAATAATTGTGAAAAGCAGAAAAGATGGGAGTGGGAGAGCATACAGGCCAGTATATTCCGGATAAATATTAAAAGCTTAACACTTCATCAATATCAGCAGGTTGGAGCTTTGTTTTTCAACGAAATTAAGAATGTTCTTATAATTATATTTGCTGCATTCCAGGTTATAAACGGACAATTAACGCTTGGTACAATGGTCGCAATATCCTATATACTTGGACAATTGAGCGGACCTCTCGAACAAATGATAGAATTTTTCCACACAACACAGGATGCAAAAATCAGTCTTGAAAGATTAGGAGAAATACATAATAAGAATGATGAAGAACCTGTTGAAGGAACATTTGTAACTGAGCTTCCCGAGATTAGGGATATTGTCATTTCTGAGTTATCATTTCAGTACGAGGGGCCTCATTCTCCGTTTGCCCTTAAAGATATTAACCTTCATATTGAAAAAAACAAAATTACGGCAATTGTTGGTACAAGCGGAAGTGGAAAAACCACGCTGATAAAATTATTATTAGGATTCTACCCTCTCACAAGTGGAAATATTAAAATAGGCGACCTGAACCTTAAGAATATAAGTCACAGGTACTGGAGGCAGAACTGTGGTGTTGTTATGCAGGATGGTTTTATTTTTTCTGAAACAATAGCCAGAAATATTGCAGTGTCTGATGAAAAAGTCAATAAACAAAAATTACTCTATGCTGTGAAAATGTCTAATATACAGGATGTAATTGAATCATTACCTTTAAGTTACAACACAAAAATTGGGGCAGAAGGGATTCAGCTCAGCCAGGGACAGCATCAACGTATATTAATAGCACGTGCCATATATAAAAATCCTGATTATATTTTCCTTGATGAAGCTACTAACGCACTTGATGCAAATAATGAAAAATTAATATTAAGTAATCTCGAAGAATTCTTTGAAGGACGAACAGTCGTTATTGTTGCTCATAGATTAAGTACTGTGAAGAATGCTGATCAAATAATTGTACTGGATAAAGGAAAAATTGTTGAACAGGGTAAACATGAAGAATTAACAAAACAGAAAGGCGCATATTATTTTTTGGTTAAGAATCAACTGGAATTAGGGAGTTAAAAATGCTAACAAAGAAAGAACAACAGGCAGCAGAAAAAATTGAAATAAGAAGTGATGAAGTACAGGAGCTTCTGGGCCAGGTACCCAAATGGATCATACGTTGGGGTACTTCAGCAATATTAATGATTTTCCTTCTTGTGATTATAGGAAGTGGATTGTTTAAATATCCTGAAATTCAGCCATCGACAATCATTCTTACTACTGAAAATCCGCCGGCGAAATTAGTAGCAAATACTTATGGAAAAATTGTCCGGCTTTTTATTGAAGATAAACAAAAAGTTAAAGCAGGAGATCATATCGTTCTTATTGAATCAGCAGCTGATTACCAAAATGTATTGGAGATTGAAAAATTACTGAAAAATTTCAGACAAAATACTGATAAAGGAATTTATCCGGAAATAGAAAAAAGCTATTCCCTGGGTGAGATTCAATCTTTTTTCGCATCATTCATTAAAAGCTATAAGAATTACCTGAAGTTTATAAATATAAACTATCATGAAAAGAAAATCAAAGGGATTAAACAGGAATTGAAAAAATATGATATTTTTTACTTGCGTCTTAATGAACAATCAGAAGTTTTAAAGAAAGAACTGGTGCTTGCAAAGAAACAATTCGGGAGAGACTCAATTCTGTTTAGGCAAGGTGTTTTATCTTCATCTGATTATGAAAAATCTGAAAGTAGTTTACTTAAAAAGGAATATGCTTACAAAGAAACACATACTGAACTTGCTGCAGCTAAAATTAAAGTGGAAGAACTAAATCAGAAGATTTTAGATTTTGAACTTGACTATGCAAATGAAAAAGGTGAAAAACAGAATATATTGTACGAAACATTTGACAGGCTTATCGCTGAAATAGATATATGGAAGCAAAAATATGTACTGATAACACCTATTGATGGAATTGTGACATTCAATAAATTCTGGAGTGAAAACCAGAATGTTAGGGAGGGTGAAGTTGTGCTTACTATTCTACCGGATACTGCCGGTGGTGTAATAGGTAAAATAAATCTATCAGTTAAGGGGGCAGGGAAAGTAAAGAAAGGACAAAAGGTTAACATAAAATTTGCCAACTATCCGCACATGGAATATGGAATGATCAGGGGAGAGGTAACTTCAATTTCCCTTGTTCCGGATAAAAACTTTTATTCTGCTGAAGTGAAACTTACTAACGGACTGGTTACAAATTATGGTAATGAAATTAACTTTCAACAGGAAATGCCAGGGCTGGCAGAAATTATTACTGATGACATGAGTCTTCTCAGAAGAATATTTAATCCTGCAAAATCAGTAATAAAAAGACAGAGAAGAGATTGATTTATTTGCCGGTTAACACAGATATCCCAACCGTATCAGTCATCAGATTTTTTTCCATCCTGTACTGATAGTTCTGTAGAATTGCTTTCATACTGGTTTCCAGATTTTTAGTAATATATTCCTTGTCACTTAGTATATTTGATTGCAACAGGCTATCCCTCTTATAGTCGAAGAGTTCAATTCCTTTATTCCCGTCAAATATTAAGAAATTAGAGAAATCAGCAATATAATAAGTACCCCTGTTATGGCAAAACCAATATCCATCCTTTTCATCTTGAAAAACAGATTTCCCGAATGCTATAAATTTTTCATCAAAATTTAAGTAATCCAGTATTGAAGGAAGAATATCAATTTGCTGGGTGACTTTGTGGCTTATCCCGTTAAGATTAGTGTCGCCAGGATGAAAATAGACTATAGGTATTGCATAACGGCCAATCTGAGTTCCATATTCCCTCTCAATAGCTATAGATGTATGATCGGCACATATTACAAACAAAGTATTATTATACCAGTCTAGCCGGTAAGCTGTATTAAAGAATTTTTTCAATGAATAATCTGTGTATGCAATGCTGCTTAAGATCTTTAATTTGCTGTCAGGAAACTTATTTCTGTATTTTTCCGGTATAGGGTAAGGCTCGTGAGAAGAGAGGGAAAAAATTATTGAAATAAAGGGCTGTTTAAATTGATCCAGCTTACCGGCAAAAAACTGGAAAAACGGTTCATCATATATTCCCCATCTACCGTCATGATGTCCCTCATACGGATACTCATATTCACCGTAATATTCTTCAATACCAGTACTTTTGCAGAAGTAGTCGAAACCCATTGTTCCATTCTGTCCTCCATGGAAAAAGGAAGTATGATAACCTTTCTTCTTTAACAAACCTGAAACACTTTCAAGCTTGTTTGTTGAATAAATTGAAGTAATAAAAGTACGGCGATCAAGAGGAGGCAATGAAGAAATTATTGCCGGCAATGCATCCATAGACCTGTTGGAATTGGCAAAAGCATTATCAAACACAAAGCTGTTATTAATTAATGAATCTAAAAACGGAGTGAATCCCTTTTGATTAGGATTAAGAGCACCAATATATTCTCTGGAAAAACTCTCAAGAATGATTATAACAACATTTTGATTATTAAAAGCCTTACCGCTTTTGTAATTACGAACAGGTGAAAAAATATTTTCTGCGTATTCCTGAGTAAAGTAATCTGCTTTAATCAGATCTTTCTGGCCAATGGTATTAATAATTACAAAGGGAGTATTTAACAGTAAAGGAATATTTTTTGGAGATGCATATTTATGAGCAGTATTTATCCTTACCGGCTTTGTTTCCAATCCCCTGGCAATTCCGAAAAATATAGCCAGAATGAGAATAGTAATTACCGGCTGCAGTATGTTACTTTGAATGTTGCTTATCTTAATTTTCGGACGCAGCTGATGTACTTCGGGATAAAATTTCCACATTACCCATACTGTGACTATCCACGAAATAGTTAAGTGCCAGTAATTGGTAATATAATGCGGTAATAATGAAACAGTATCTGAACTCTTAACCAGCAGTTTTATTAATTCCGTACCACTTCTATGGTTTGTGAATTTAAAATATTCAATATCAATAAAATTAACTGAAATCAGAACTGCATTTACTATTACAAATAAATATTGGAGGCTTTTTTGATAAGTGATATGACTTTTAAAACGTCCGGGGATTAAATGTAATATTATGAATATTATATTCAGGTAAAATATAACTATAAAATCAAATCTTATTCCAAACAGGAATACTTTGATAATATCCCCTGATGATCCTGGTACAAATGATTTTAAATTAAACAAAAAGAAGTAGAGGCGGAGAAAGGTAAAAATTAACAAAAGAAATACTATCCTTTTAAAGAGAGTTATCAGATGATTAAGATATTGGTTCATTTCAGGTAAAAATTTTCTGTAAATAAACTAAAACATTTTACGGTTGTTTTAGCAGGTGGGTAAAAATAAACAAAATATTAAATAATTATTATATTTGATTTCATTATGATATACATGAGTCAGGATTATGAAAGATCGTATTAAATTTCTAATTTTTTATATCTTATTCTGGTTGTCACTTTTTATTATAGGCAGACTTATATTTTTATTCTATCATTATCATCAATCATTTGAATTAGGATTTGGTGACTGGATTGGTATTATTTTACACGGATTGAAGCTGGATTTTTCTACCGTTGGTTATATTTTATTGCTTCCTGTGTTAGTACTAATATTTGCTGCTTTTTTCCCTGATAAGGTATCGTATTATATTATTAATACATATACAGTTATTTTTATTAGCATTATTGCTGTAATTACTATAACAGATGCAGAACTCTATAACTATTGGGGATTCAGACTTGACAAAACGCCGTTGCAATACATAAACACTCCAAAAGATATGTTAGCCTCTGTTAAATGGCATACAATATTTTTAGGTATGACATTTCTGATTGCATTTGCATTTATCGTTTCATTTATTTATTTGAAATATATTTCAATATTCTTATTGAAGACTAAGCCAGGAAAATTAAAATCTGCAATCTTATTTGCTGTCATATTGCCATCTTTAGTAATTCCTATCAGGGGTGGATTTGATACTTCTCCTGTTAACCTTAGTACTGCATATTTTCATGAGAATTCATTTGCTAATCATGCGGCTGTTAATTTATTATGGAATTTCGGGTATTCTTTTACTATCAATAGTTCAAAAAATTCACAGTTTGATTATCTTGAGCCTGAACTGGCAAAGAAAATTACTCATAATTTGTACATAGAGAATAATAAGACCAATTACCTGCTTAACGGGAATAAACCAAATATCATAATAATAATACTGGAAAGCTTTACTGCACAACTGGTTGAGCCACTTGGTGGAGCTAAGGGAGTTACACCTAACTTTAATGAACTAACAAGGCAGGGAATATTTTTCACTAACTTTTATGCAAATGATTCCCGTTCTGATAAAGGAATGGTAGCTATTCTCAGCGGTTATCCTTCCCTGGGCATTGTGTCTGTTATCAGATCACCAAAAAAGTCACAGAGCCTTCCGTTTATTTCAAAATGTCTGTCGGCTATCGGATATAACAATTCATTTTATTATGGGGGTGATATAAATTTTGGCAATATGAATTCTTATTTATATAATGGAGGCTTTAACTCAATAATTTCCAAATCTGATTATTTAAAATCAGAAGTCTTATCGAGTTGGGGAGTCCCTGACCATATTTCATTTAACAGGTTATTTAATGATATTGATAAGAGTGATGGCCCGTTTTTTAAAGTATATTTTAGTCTGAGTAATCATGAACCTTTCGATGTGCCTATTAAACCCGTATTTAAGGGAACTGATTCGGATTCAAGAATGTCTAATTCTTCCTATTATACGGATAGTTGTCTTGGAAATTTTGTAAGTAAGCTGAAGGCTTCTGAATACTGGGATAACACTTTATTAATTATCCTGGCGGATCATGGTCATATATTTCCCGGCTGGGCTCCTGCTTATAG
>CBFCXR010000067.1:0-11091 GCA_965602045.1 uncultured Bacteroidales bacterium
GTTACAGGTAGAAGAGTTTCGAGAGACAAGTAACGAGTAGCGAACAGCGAGAAACAAGAGTGACGAGTGACGAGTAACGAACAGCGAGAAACGAGTAGCGAGCAACAAGTGACTCTATTTTATCGGATCCAATCCTATCTCCCCTCCTTTTTTCAACATGAATTCATAAGCTTCATCGTAATTATTCTTAATCTTTCCATCTAATATGGCATCTTTAATGGCATTTTTAATTATGCCTACTTCTCTGCAGGGTTTAAGATTAAAGGTTTTCATTATAACCTCACCTGTTACAGGAGGTTGAAAATTAGCAATTGCATCCTTTTCCTCTATTTCTACCAATTTCCGCCGGACAAGCTGAAAGTTCTTTAAATATCTCCTGACCTTTTCATTTATCTTTGAAGTGATATCTGCATCACATAAAGTCATAAGATCTTCCGTATCATCCCCTGCTTCATATAATAAGCGCCTGACAGCAGAATCGGTTACTTCTTCCTGGGCTAATGCAATAGGACGATGATGAAGATTTACCAGTTTCTGAACATATTTCAATTGGCGCCCCATGGGTAACTTCAGTTTTCTGAAAATATCTGAAATCATCTTCTCTCCAATGAATTCATGACTATGAAAGGTCCACCCCTGATCAGAGTTGAATCTTTTTGTTACAGGTTTCCCTATGTCGTGCAATAATGCCGCCCAGCGTAGCCACAGATTATCTGTCTTCTTTGAGATATTATCCAAAACTTTAAGTGTATGCATAAATATATCTTTATATGCCTTTCCATCT
This sequence comes from uncultured Bacteroidales bacterium, assembly GCA_965602045.1. Classification (GTDB taxonomy): domain Bacteria; phylum Bacteroidota; class Bacteroidia; order Bacteroidales; family UBA10428. The sequence goes on from CBFCXR010000067.1 coordinate 785, forward strand.
TTAATCTCAACACCCCTCAATATCGCAAGTTCAGGAAAGATAAGTTTAAGAAGACCAGTTTTTTCTAACAAAATAAATCCACCTGATGGATTTGAAGACAGGATAATTTTATTAAGTTCATCAATTATTCGCTCCTGTGAAACTATCTTAATTCTTAATTTGTTCTTATAAATAGCATTTAATGATTTTTCCTCGATTTTGAAATCCAGTTGCGATGCAAATCTTATAGCTCTTAACATTCTTAAAGGATCATCAGAATATGTTTTATCAGGATCAAGAGGAGTTCTTATTATCTTTTTGTTTAAGTCAGATATCCCCCCAAAAGCATCAACCAACTTGCCATAATTATCCTTATTTAAAGACAGTGCCAATGAATTTATTGTAAAATCCCTTCTTTTTTGATCATCTTCAAGTGATCCGCCTTCCACAACAGGCTTTCGCGAATTTTTGCTGTAAGATTCCCTGCGCGCACCAACAAACTCAATTTTATATTTTTTGTATTTAAGCATGGCCGTCCCAAAATTCTTAAATACATTAACCTTTGTTCTTTTACCAATTATTGCAGCTACCTCTTTAGCAAGCTCTATTCCACTGCCCAGGACAACTATATCAATGTCCTCCGATTCACGTTTTAGCAGACAATCACGCACATATCCCCCAATTACAAAACATTCCTGCCCTTTTGCTGTTACTATATCAGAAATTATTTTGAAAATAGGATTATATAGACATATTTTCATATTTAGATATGTCATTTTGTGTATTTTATCTGACAAAATTACAATTATTTACTTTTTTATTAAACTTTCTTCATATTTATAAATATGGCATACCATTTGACAAAACAATAAATAATATTATTAATTTTATTAAATTATAAATTAAAATTTAAAATAATGATTGAGCACTTAAACAAAGAATCTTTTAAGGAGAAAGTTTTTAATTTCGACAACAATAAGGAATGGAAATTTGAAGGTAGCAAACCTTGTTTAATAGATTTTTATGCTGACTGGTGTGCCCCATGCAAGATGGTCACCCCTATTTTAGAAGAGCTGTCTGAAGAATATGACGGTAAAATTAATATTTATAAGATTGATACGGAAAAAGAACAAGAACTGGCGGGTTTATTTGGAATTCAAAGCATACCTTCCCTATTATTTGTACCTAAAGAAGACCAACCACAGATGGCTATGGGAGCTTTACCAAAAGACTCATTTGTAAAGGCAATTAAGGATGTATTAAAGGTAGAATAAAAACATCCTGCATCCGGAAACTTTTTAAAAAATATTTCATAATTATAGGTCATAAAGAAAAAATCTGTTATACATTTGTATTATGATTTTCCAGGGGTGCCTAAAAAAAGCGGGCTGAGATCATACCCTTAGAACCTGATCCGGATAATGCCGGCGCAGGAAGTTATAAAGACATCCCTTTCAAAACATAAGACTATGTTGGTTTATATTAATGAACAGGAACATTCTGTCAATAATAAATGTAATATCGTAACATTGCTTGACTTAATTAATTTAAAAGAAAAAAAAGGTATTGCAGTAGCAATCAATTATGAAATAGTTTCAAAAGATAAATGGAATGATGTTTATTTATCTGAAAATGACAAAATAGTTATAATAAAAGCTACCAGTGGTGGTTAATAATTTTCGAATATTAATAACCGACAATATAAAAAAAATGAAAGATAATCTGAAAATCAATTCAGTTATTACAAAAGGGCCTATCCCGGGATCAAAAAAAACTTATATCCAGGGGAAAATTTACGATATCCGGGTAGCCATGAGGCAAATAGATCTATCTCCAACAATTTGTAAAGATGGTATTGTTAAAAAAAATAATCCTGTAATTGTATATGATACTTCCGGCCCTTATACAGATCCTGACAAAGATATTGATGTTAACAAGGGATTACCTGGCATACGTAAAAACTGGATTCATAGTAAAGGTGACGTATGTGAGCAAAGTTTACTAAGTTCCAGCTATAGTAAAGCAAGATTAAATAATGATAAACTAAAGGGAATACGTTTTAAATATATTAATAGAAGACCTCTTAAAGCTGCAAAAGGGAGGCAGCTTACCCAGTTATATTATGCCAGACAGGGGATTATTACTCCTGAGATGGAGTACGTGGCGATAAGAGAAAACCAGTTAGTGAATGAAGTAAGTAAAAAATCCGGTTCCGGCAGTTATCCTGTCTCCAATATTACTCCTGAATTTGTAAGAAATGAAGTTGCGGAAGGACGGGCAATAATTCCTGCAAATATAAATCATCCGGAGAGTGAACCGATGATTATCGGGAGTAAGTTTCTGGTTAAAATTAATGCTAATATAGGGAATTCACCTACTACATCAAGCATCGCTGAAGAGGTTGAAAAGGCTGTCTGGGCATTCAGGTGGGGGGCAGATACAATAATGGATCTCTCAACAGGGGAAAATATTCATGAAATTCGTGAATGGATTATAAGAAATTCACCTGTTCCAGTAGGTACGGTGCCTCTATATCAAGCACTGGAGAAAGTTAATGGCAAAGTTGAGGATTTATGCTGGGAAGTTTTTAAGGATACCCTCATTGAACAAGCAGAACAAGGTGTTGATTTCTTTACAATTCATGCCGGTTTGTTATGGAAACATATTCCCCTGACTATTAAGCGGACAACCGGGATAGTATCCCGGGGCGGTTCAATTATGGCGAAATGGTGCCTGATATATCACAAAGAAAATTTCTTATATACTCACTTTGATGAGATATGTGACATACTAGCCGATTATGATATAGGAGTATCTCTTGGAGATGGATTAAGACCGGGATCTATAGCCGATGCAAATGATAAAGCCCAGTTTGCCGAACTTAATGTTCTGGGTGAGCTTACAAAAATGGCATGGAATAAAAATGTTCAGGTAATGATCGAAGGACCTGGTCATGTACCTATGAATAAGATAAAAGAAAATATGGACCTGCAAAAATCTGCTTGCATGGAAGCACCATTTTATACATTAGGTCCTTTAACTACTGATATCGCCCCCGGTTATGATCATATAACATCTGCAATAGGTGGTGCGATGATTGCATGGCACGGGGCGGCAATTTTGTGTTATGTTACGCCAAAAGAACACCTGGGATTGCCAAATAAAGAAGATGTTAAAAACGGAGTGATTGCTTATAAACTTGCAGCTCATGCAGCCGATCTTGCTAAAGGACATCCAGGTGCACAAATCAGAGATGATGCAATGAGCAAAGCCAGATTCGAATTCAGATGGAAAGATCAGTTTCATCTTGCCCTTGATCCGGAAAGTGCTCTGAAATTCCACGATGAAACACTTCCTGATGAAGGCAGTAAACTATCACATTTTTGTTCGATGTGCGGAGAACACTATTGCGCTATGAAAACAACTCATTATGTTAAGGAATATGCTGAAAAACTTGAAGAAAAGTCAGAAGAGTTCAAAAAAGCAGGTGGAGAAATATATATCAAATATTAGCTAAAATGCAATTAATATTAATCTCAAATCCGGAAAATTTTTGTTGTGAGCATGAATTATTGCGGAAATTTTTTAATGCCGGCCTTGAATACTTCCATCTGCGTAAACCTGGTTATTCTATTGAAGATTATATAAATTACATTGAATTAGTCCCTGAAAAGTATCATAAAAATATTGTTGTGCATAATTATATTGATTTATATTCAGAATACAATTTGAAAGGTATACATTTCAGCAGGCATAATAAATACAGGATAAATGAGTTTGAACAGGCGGTGATTCAAAAAAGTATTTCTGCTCATAGTTTTGATGAACTGTTAAACTTGCAGGAATTTAATTATGCATTTCTTAGTCCGGTTTATAATAGTATCTCCAAAAAGAATTATAAAAGTATGTTCAATCCGGAAGAAATAGCAAAATTCTTTAAAAGAAATATACTAGATACCAGGGTTATTGCTCTTTGCGGTATATCATATGAAAATATTGAAAAAACTTTATTAATAGGATTTGATGGGGTGGCAGTAATGGGTTCATTATGGAATAATTATTTTGTTGAAAAAAATATAGAAACGACAGTCAGGTATTTCATTGAATTAAATAAAAAATGTCAGCAGTTCGTCCGGATGTATTAGTAATAGCAGGCTATGATCCAAGCGGCGGTGCTGGATTAATTGCCGATATCAAGACTTTGGAAATGAATAAAGTATATGGTTTCGGGGTTTGTTCTGCATTAACTTACCAGAATGATAAGAAATTTGATGATGTTGAATGGTTGCCTGTTGAAAAAATTATCAGACAGATTAAAATATTATCAGGCAGGTATAACTTTGGAATTGTAAAAATTGGACTTATTGAAATTATAGATACTCTTTTGCCCGTAATTGATTACCTAATAACCCGGAATAAAAATACAAGGATCATTTGGGATCCAATATTAAAATCTTCTTCCGGCTTTTCATTTCATAATAATGTCGCTGATAATTTCTTTAAGAATATTATAAACAAGCTATATTTAATTACTCCGAATATTGATGAAGCAAAGGCATTGACAGGAAACACTAAAAATCCGGTACAGGAAATGCCGGGAATTACAAAAAATAATAACTGTTCAGTATTACTTAAGGGTGGCCATATAAAAGGAAATACCAGAGACGATATATTATTTTCAAATGAAGATCAAGTTACTTTTAGCGGTAGCTTTATTGCCGGTTACGATAAACATGGTACGGGATGTGTTTTATCTTCGGCAATTGCAGCCGGACTGGCCATAGGCAGAACCCTTGAAGAATCATGCAGATATGCAAAAGAATATACAAGAAAATTTATTCTCAGCAATAAAACACTATTAGGATACCACTATGAATAATAAGGAAATAGAGAGATTTCAGTTTATTACAAATGGAGCTGATCCGAAAGTTCATATTGAGCAAACAGAAAAAGTATGTGAAGGCGGCTGCAAATGGGTACAGCTAAGAATGAAAAATTTTGATGAGGAAATATTTTTAGATACTGCCTTAAAGGTTAAAGGTATTACTGATAAATTTAATTCAAAGTTGATTATAAACGATAATGTAAATATTGCCAAAGAAGTTGGTGCTTCCGGTGTTCATTTAGGCAAATATGACATGAAGGTAAATCAGGCCAGGGAATTTATGGGAAATAGTTTTATTATTGGAGGCACAGCCAATACATTTTCAGAAGTTGCAGGAATATCTGCTGAAGGAGCAGATTATATTGGGCTTGGGCCATACAGGCATACCACTACCAAAAAGAAACTTAGTCAGGTGCTGGGAATAATCAGTTATTCTTCAATTTTAGATCAGTTAAAGGAAGCAAAAGTATTTACACCTATTATTGGTATAGGAGGAATTACAGAAGATGATATAGACTGTGTATTACAGGCAGGCTTGTACGGAGTTGCCGTTTCATCAGTGATTACGCATGCTGAAAATATAGTTTTAAAGACAAAGAAAATAATTGATAAAATACAAAACCACATCAGATAAATATGGAAAAGTTAAAAATAGCCAATAAAGAATTTACTTCCAGGCTTTTTATTGGTACAGGAAAGTTTGGAAGTAATAAGATAATGGAAGAAGCTGTAATAGCATCAGGTAGTGAACTGGTGACTGTTGCACTGAAAAGGGTAGAAATTAATGATGCTGATGATGATATGATAAAGCACCTGAAAAAACCCGGAATAAATATTCTACCCAATACATCGGGTGTACGTACAGCAAAAGAAGCAGTATTTGCTGCCCGCCTTGCAAGGGAAGCTCTTGGAACAAATTGGTTAAAGCTGGAAATTCATCCCGATCCGAAATATTTACTTCCTGATCCGGCTGAAACTTTGGAAGCAACCAGAGAACTTGTAAAACTCGGATTTATTGTTTTGCCATACGTGCAGGCAGATCCTGTATTGTGCAAAAAACTTGAAGAAGCCGGTGCTGCAACAGTAATGCCTTTAGGATCTCCTATTGGCAGTAACAAAGGCTGTCAAACAAGAGATTTTTTACAAATAATTATTGAACAGAGTAACGTGCCTGTTGTTATTGATGCCGGACTGGGAGTTCCGTCCCATGCAGCTGAAGCGATGGAAATGGGGGCTGATGCGGTACTTGTTAATACGGCAATTGCAGTTTCACAGGAACCTGTAAAAATGGCCAAAGCTTTTAAGATGGCGGTTGAAGCAGGCAGAATGGCTTTTGAAGCTATAGCCGGAAAGAAATCTGAATCTGCAGTAGCAACAAGTCCGTTAACAGCTTTTCTTAGTGAATAAAATATAAAAAGTATATGAACTTTTCTAACATTTTAAATAAATATAGCTGGGAATCAGTTAAAAACAGCATTTATTCTAAAACTGATAATGATGTCAAAAATGCCCTGGAAAAAGAACATCCGGGCCTGGAAGATTTTAAAGCTTTAATATCTCCTGCTGCCGCTCCTTATATTGAACAGATGGCCATGAAAAGCAGTCACCTGACACAAAAGCGATTTGGCAAGACAATACAATTGTATCTCCCCTTGTACCTGTCAAATGAGTGCTTAAATCAATGTGTTTATTGCGGTTTTAATAGTGAAAATCAAATTGAAAGAATCACACTTAATGATGATCAGATAATAAAAGAAGTAAAGGCTATCAAGTCATTCGGATATGAACACATTCTTCTTGTGACAGGAGACTTTCCTGAAAAAGTAAACCTGGAATATTTTAAAAATGTAATCAGGCTAATTAAACCGTATTTTTCACAAATCTCGTTTGAAGTTCAACCGCTGGAACAACCCGAGTACGAAGAACTGGTATCACTTGGGTTGCATACTGTATATGTTTATCAGGAGACTTATAATAAGCAAAAATATTCTATTTATCATCCAAAAGGTAAAAAGAAAGATTTTGTGTACCGGCTTGAAACTCCTGACAGACTTGGAAAAGCGGGAATTTATAAAATAGGCATAGGCAGTTTACTCGGACTGGAAGACTGGCGAACCGATGCTTTTTTTACTGCTCTACACCTTAAATACCTGGAACAGGCTTACTGGAAGACAAAATATTCGATTTCCTTCCCAAGATTACGGCCTCATGCAGGAAGATTTAAACCTGAATCATCTCCTGATGAAAGAGAACTGGTCCAGTTAATAACTGCATTCAGGCTGTTTGACGAGGATGTGGAACTTTCAATGTCTTCAAGAGAAAGCCGGAAATTCAGAGATAATAGCATTAAACTGGGGATTACTTGTATGAGTGCAGGCTCCAGGACTGATCCCGGAGGATACGCAAATTGCTCAAATGCCCTTGAACAGTTTGAAGTTCATGATGATCGTTCACCACGGGAAATAGCGCATATGATAAAAGAAAACGGTTATGAAGCCGTATGGAAGGACTGGGATACTTGCCTGCAGGTATAACTACTATAACTCTTAGATATGTATGAATCGGATTTTTCAGATCAGGAATTAGAAAGGTATTCGCGTCATTTAATATTACCTGAATTTGGCATTCGGGGCCAGAAAAAACTTAAGGCAGCAAAAATACTAATAGTTGGTGCGGGAGGACTGGGCTCTGCTGCATTAAAATATTTAACTGCTGCGGGTGCAGGCAATATTGGCATTATAGATGACGATATCGTAAGTGTAAGTAATCTGCAAAGGCAGGTATTATTCGATAAAGGAGATGTTGGTAATAAGAAAACCGAGGTAGCAAAGATAAAATTATCAATGCTTAATCCCCTGGTTGATATAAAAATATACGATTTAAAATTATCCTGGGAAAACGCTGACAGTATCATTACTAACTATGATCTGGTAATCGATTGTTCTGATAATTACCAGACAAGATATATCACAAATAAAAGTACCGTAAAATTGCGCAAACCTCTGGTATTCGGATCAATAAAGAATTATGAGGGCCAGGTATCCGTTTTTAATTATAAAGACGGACCCGAATACAAGGATTTATATCCTGATCCGCCGGATGAAAAAGAAATTCCGGAATCTGATTTAGGTGTACTGGGTGTTCTGCCAGGAATCATAGGTTGCCTTCAGGCTAATGAAGCAATTAAAATTATTGCAGGGATAGGTTATGTGCTTAGTGGTGAATTACTCGTTATAAATTTACTTGAGAATTCATTTATTAAATTTAAAATAAATAAAAAGGATTAGTATGTATAAACTCTGGCAGAGGAAGAGCAGGACTCTTTTACTTCAACAGACTCAACTCTAATTCTTGAATTATTGAAAAAAGATATTGCCTTTTCAAGAATAATATGTGCCAGCTGCTCGGAAGTAGGATTTGATTTAGTCTGAAATACTTTTTGTGAATTTTCTTTAAAATATACTAACATAGGATCTTTTTCCCACAAAATTGAAGTATGATCAAGATTCTCGATAATCCATTGCTTAAGAATCTTTATTTCATTAAAATCCATTAACATATTTCTCTCGTCAAGCTCATATCCTTCGAGGTAAACAATCACGTTCCATGAATGACCATGAATATTTGAGCATTTATCTGAGTAGTTTTCAATTATTCTGTGTGCAGCACTAAACTTAAACTCCTTACTCAGTAAATATTTTATTTTCCCCTTTCCGCTCCCCATAACAATATCTGTAATCTCGGTGAATAATTAAATCCGTTATTCAAAATAATATCAACCATTTCGGGTCTTAATTGCGACTCCATGGTTGTGCCTTCAAGTCCGACATAAACCCTGCTTTTTAAAATACCATATTTATTAACTGTATCATTAACCTCCTGTAAATCCTTATTATCTATAATTATAAATTTAAAGATACAATATTCTTTTTCTTTCCAGTATTCTAAAAAAGCATTATCTGTTTCTTGCCCGGAATTTGAAAGTTTTGGTGAAATAACCCAGTTAAAATGTTTAATAATATCTTCTTTCATTGCTTCCCTTTTCAAATTTGTTCCGTCACTTAGCATAACATCTAAAGGTTCATCCGGTAAGAACATTCCATTACTTTCCACATGATATTCTTTTCCCTCACATACTAATTCATCAAGCTTATACAATGCAGGCTCTCCACCTGTAAAAACAATGTGCGTGCTATTATTGTTCTGTATAAGTTTAATTAATTGTTGTTTTGAAGATTCTTCATACGTCCCTGATTTCTTCAGCCATGTATATTTTGTGTCACACCAGCAACATGCCAGGTTACAAAAGTGAAACCTTATAAACAGGGCCTTTGTTCCTGCATACATACCTTCTCCCTGCAATGACTCAAAATATTCTGAAATATAATATTTCATTCCTGCCAAAATAAATTATCCCAATCAGGCAAAATTACAAATTACCGAATAAATTGACTATTTAAAAATTCTTTTAGCTTCCGTTTTTTGAAATACCAGTTTTATTGCATGTAAGTTTGATGGAAAATAAAATGTTATTTCTGCTTAAAAACGAGCGTATATTTTATAATTTTATTTTTGAATATTAAAGGATCCGGCAATCAATGAAAATTTTCTTAATTCATATTATATATTTGCCGGAAGAAATTGAAAATAAAGAATAAAAATATTATTGCGGGCTGATAATTATTTAATGAAAATATTGTATCAATATTCTACGTGGTTTATCATTCTTTTTAGCTGTTGTGGTTTTATGGTAAAGGCACAACTTAAGTTCACTGATGAACTTTATATACGCGCAAATTATCACTATGGATTTGTTTTGCCTGAATACCAGCATCACATTTACATTGTTAATGATTACGTCCGGTCACTGGAATTAAATTTATCAAAACAAACTACAGGAAAAAACTATTGGCAGCAATTATACAATTATCCCGATTATGGTATATCTCTGTTTTATTCTACACTGGGAAATGATGAAGTTTTCGGCAGAGAAATAGGAATATATCCCTACTTCACTGCACATATCATAACAAAAAAGAAATTTCAACTTAATAATCAAATTGGAATAGGGCTTGGTTACGTGACAAAAAAATTTGATCTCGACAACAATTATCAAAATGTTTCTGTAGGTTCCAAAGTTAACGCACATTTTAGTTTTGAGATAGAAGGAAAGTATCAACTGCTGGAAAATGTCTTTCTTAATTCGGGCATCGCTTTCAATCATTTTTCCAATTCCAACTTCCAGGAACCTAACCTGGGAATAAATTGGATTACCCTATATGGAGGATTAAGCTATTTAACAGGAAATAAAATAGAAAAAACAAAACATGATTTGAAGCCTCATGAGCCAGGTAATGAATTCAGTGTAATTTATGCTATTGGCGGAAAACATATAGGTGCACTTCAAACAGATATTTATTTTACCTCCTCTATCTCATTAGAA